>JBDHTV010000094.1:0-6994 GCA_039808825.1 Bdellovibrionales bacterium
GCTATCTCGCTGCCGCCGACGAGAAACTCATCATCACCGTTGCCGCCAAACATCGTGTCGGCACCGAGACCGCCCGTGATCATGTCGTTGCCATCGAGACCATTGATCGTGTCGGCAAGATTGGTACCGGCAAGCGCGTCGTTATTCGGAGTACCGTTGATAATGGCCATGACAAAACCCCAGGCGGCAGGAGAAAGGACATGCTTTTGTAGCCAGTATCGGCAGCCGAGCCAAAGCAAATCCGCCCATCAGCACAATAGGTTATGCAGAAAAGTCGCATAAATTTCTGGCGCTTAAACGGATATGGTTAACCGCTGGCGCAAGCCCACCCGGACGGGTGGTCAGCCTGCTTCCGAAACCGGCACGGCATGACCCGGCACCAGCGCCACCTGGCTCCAATAGCGTAGCAGCAGTTCGATATCCTTGAAGAAGCCGATGAGGTCGGAGTTTTTCTGAATATAGCCACTCGCATGTTCGGCATAAGCATCCGTCAGGTCTTTGCTGCGCGCGCTGTTGGTCAGCATTATCACCGGAATGGCGCGCAGTTGCGTATAGCTCTTGATCTGCCGCAGCAGATCAAGCCCGTTGAGCCGCGGCATGTTGATATCCATCACGATGACATCGGGCAGCGGCCGACCTTTGGCATATTCAAGCAGATAGGGCGCGACCGTCTCCGGCTTCTGAATGGCGTGGAACTCGACCGGTATGCCGCTCTTTTCCACGCCCTTGCGGAACAGCAATTCGTCACTCGCTGAGTCCTCCACCAGCAGCAGGCGCAAAGGCCGGTGTCGGCCGCGGCCGATCAGCCCACGCTCGGCCATTTTGCCATCGGTCTGCTTGGTCGGCACCTGCGCATAGAAATAATCGAGATTGACATTGAGGCAGCGCGCAATCTCGAGCAAGCGGCTGACCGTGATCGTGTTCTCGCCGCTCTCATAGCGCTGCACCTGCTGGTGCGAAACGCCCAGCACCTGCGCCAGTTCGCCCTGCGTCAAATCCAGCGTCTTGCGCCGGTCCTTGATCTTCTGACCGATGAACCGGTCAAGGATTTTATTGTCTTCGTCCATGCTGCCACCTAAGCTGCCTGCGCAACCCTAGCACAAGCGCCGGTCATGTTGAGCCTGAAATTACAGCAAAAACTGGGTGCGGCCCTCGTGGCGCTGCTCGCTAGCGCCAGCTACGGCCTCGGAGCCTCGATGGTTTTGCGCGAATACAGCGCCTCGATCGCCTTTACCCAGCTTGAACAACGCGGTATGCATGATTATGGCGCAGCCATGCGTGCAGCATTCAATGGTGGCGTCTTCCCGGAGATTAAGTGCCGGGATGCCATTGAGCCGCACAAGCCGGACACGGCAGCGTTTGCCGCGACGTTGCGCGATGCGGCGCGCAATATCGGCAATAGCTGCAACCTGATTCTCGACCCGGAACTTCCGAGCTATTACGCCGCAACCTTGTTGATTAATCATATCCCGGCGCTCTTCGCCCTGGCGGATAACCCGGACCGCGCAACCAATCTGCCGCTGACCCGGCATCTTGTGTCCGAAATCGGCTACGCCGTTCGCATGATCCAGAGCGGAGGCTGTCCGAGCTGCAAGCTGGCTGAGCTGCATTACCAGAAAATCCAGCCGCTTTTGCTTGCCGCGCTACCTGACAATCCAACCGTAACCCCTGGCGATATCGCCAACGAACTCATCACGCCAATATCGGACGCCCTGAGCGAACTGCTGCAGCAACGCCTGCGGACCAAGATCGGCGAGCGCGATTTTGCTATCTGTTTTATCGTTGCACTGTATCTATTGCTGGCCGCCGCCAGTTTCCAGGTCATGCGCAGCCTGTTCATCCGGCAGGAACTGGCGCGGCTGCGCGAGCGCGAGCGATTTTTGCAAGTGCTGGAAGAAAAGAATGCCGCTCTGGAGCAATTCGCCTATACCGCCGCGCACGATTTGAAGGAACCAGTCCGCACCATGCGCTGCTACGCCACGCTGCTGCAAAGCGAACAGGGACAACCGCAGCAAACGGAAAACGCGGCTTATCTCGTTTATCTGCAGGATGCGGCGACGCGGGCCGAGCAGACCGTGAATGACCTGCTCGGCAGCGCCCGCCAAAGGCCATCCGAGCATGTGTTGTGCGACAGCGCCAGCGTGCTGGCCGAGGCCTTGGCTGATCTCAAACCCGTTATTGCCGCAATCAAGCCGACATTGACGATTGGCTCCCTTCCCGTCGTCACCACCATGCCGTCGATGTTGCGACGACTGTTCAGTAATTTGCTCGACAACGCGCTCAAATATCGCGACCCGGCGCGACCGCTCCGCATCGATATCCGCGCGGAGCAACGCGGCACGCTCTGGGTTTTCTCGATTGCCGATAATGGCCGTGGCATTCCGCCTGAAGCGGCTGCGCAGGTCTTCGCGCCATTTGTGCGTTTGCAGGACGAAAGGCAACCAGACGGCCATGGGATTGGCCTCGCTTCGTGCAAAGCGATAATAGAGGATCTTGGCGGCACTATTTGGCTGGCCCCGAACAACCACGGCGGCACCACGGTTTCGTTCTCACACCCCGCATAGCGGCGCATGACATGACAATATGTCGCACCCTGAATTCACGCCAAACGTGTTTTCCGGGCACGTTCACACCCTGAAACTCATGTCGGCTTAATCTTTCATTATATCGCCGCGCGCACAATATGCGTCAGTCGCACGCGACAACAGTCTGCCGCCCTTCTGGTCACTGCCCATCACTAATCCAGCCCCACGAGAGACCCGCCATGCGCAATAACCAGCCCGTCACCCAACGCGAAGTCTATATGAAAGATGGTTCCTGTATCGTCTCGAGCACGGATGACAAGGGCCGCATCCAGTTCATGAACGAAGATTTCATCGAAATCTCCGGCTTCACTAAAGACGAGCTGATGAGCCAGCCGCACAATATCATCCGTCATCCGGATATGCCGCCGGAAGCGTTCGAAGATTTGTGGCGCGACCTCAAAGCCGGGCTGCCCTGGAGCGGCTATGTCAAGAACCGCACCAAGAACGGGGACCATTACTGGGTGCTGGCGAACGCCATGCCGGTCGTCGAAAACGGGCGCACGACGGGCTATATCTCAATCCGTTCCAAGCCCGACGCCGCGACCACACAAGCTGTGGGCCGAATTTATCAGCAGTTCCGCGAGGGCAAGGCTGGCAGCCTGGCCATCGAACATGGCCGTGTCGTCGACAAATCGAGCAAGGCGACATTCAAGCGTCGTTTCGAACGCATCGGCGGCAAGATTGCGGCGGTAGCTGCCGTGCTCTGCGCTATGATCATTCTCATCAGTGGCGTCGGATTCTACATCAACTCCCAAATCACCGAGTCACTGCGCACGGTTTATGAAGATCGCACAGTCCCAGCAGGTCAGCTGGCGGATATCAATCGCTTGCTTCAGGGCAATATGTATAACCTGAGCAGTGCGGTGCCGGAGCCGAAAGATCAGGCTATTAAAGACGCCAAAGATGTCGAAGATGCGTTGCCGGAAATGCGCAAAGTGTGGGCTGACTATATGGCCACCTATCTGACGCCGGAAGAGAAAGTACTAGCCACCCGCTACAACGAGGAACAAGATCAGATGATCAAGCAGGTGTTCCTGCCTGGCATCGAGCTTGCCCGTAGTGGTAAGAGCCAAGAGCTGCAGCGTTTATTGACAGAGAAAACGCCTTTGTTTGATCAAGCCGTCGAAACGAACGATAAGCTGGTCCAACTGCAGCTTAATGTTGCCAAGGAAGAATATGAGCTTGCAAAAAAACATGGCACCGTTGGCATTTGTCTTAGCCTGACGGTTTTGCTGGCCGGACTGGTCGTCGCCTTCATGGCCTCCAGGTATCTAAGCCGCGTTCTGAACAGCAAATTGCAGTATCTTGATGCCCGTCTAGGCTCGATCATGAGCGGCAACTACCAGACCGAAGTCGCCGTCGGCGACGACGAGCTCCAGAATATCATGATCACAGTACGCGCCCTGCAGGCCAAGCTCGCCTATGGCGAGCTTGAGAAAGCGCAGCTGGCACGTGAGAAAAAGACATCGCAGAACCAGCTTGCCGACCGCTTCGAGTCTGAAGTTGGCGGCGTCGTCGGCAATATCAGCGCCGCCGCGACCGAGCTGCAAGCGACCGCCGAATCCATGAGCGCGACGGCAGAAGAAACCTCGTCCCAAGCGGGTACAGTCGCCGCCGCCTCGGAGCAGGCGACCGCGAATGTGCAGACTGTTTCTGCCGCGACGGAGGAGCTTACGGCTTCGATCAAGGAGATTCAGTCCCAGGTCGCGCAATCGACGCGCAAAATCACCGAGGCCGTCGCCCAGGCCAACGCCGCCAATGAAAAAGTGCTGAGCCTGACCCAGGCGGCACAGAAGATCGGCAGCGTCGTTGACATCATCCGCGAGATTGCCGGACAAACCAACCTGCTTGCCCTCAACGCCACCATTGAAGCGGCGCGCGCCGGGGAAGCGGGCAAAGGCTTTGCTGTCGTCGCGTCCGAGGTCAAGAGTCTTGCCGGACAAACCGCCAAGGCGACGGAAGAAATCGCCCAGCAAGTCGGCCACATTCAGAGCGAAACGCAGCATTCGGTCGAGGCGATCCAGCTCATTACCGGCATGATTGATGAAGTCAATCGTACCGCGACCGCTATCGCGGCCGCGGTGGAGGAACAAGGAACGGCCACGCAGGAAATCGCCCGCAACGTCGCGGAAGCAGCGCAGGGTACGCAGGAAGTGTCGAGCAACATCACTGGTGTACGCGAAGCGGCACAGACCACCGGCGCCGCCTCCAGTCAGGTGCTATCCGCCGCAGGCGAGCTGGCCCGGCATGGCGAAGCACTCAAGGCGCAGGTGAGCACGTTCCTCAACAACGTGCGCAACCAGTAGCCTTAGTCGCGCGTGGGTAATGGCGTGCGGGCCGCGTTGACGTCTTCGTCGGCGGCGGCTTCACGCAACTCCTGCTCTGGGCAGGCGGAAAGACGCTCGATCCACGCATCACTGGCGAAGAACGACTCACCATGCAGTTCGAGCCATTTATTTTGCAGCGTATAGGCCTCAAATTCCTTGGCCGCGCTGCATGGGTACTTTTTATTTGAATAAAGCTGCGCATGATGGACAAGATCATGCACCAGCAGGCTCAACTGGTTCAGGTCGCGCTCGTCCCAAGTGTTGTTGTCGAGAATAACCATGCCGGGAATATACATGGCGCGCGCATCGCTGTAGCGCGCCCGCTTGGCACGTAGCACCGCGATAAACTTGTCCTTGCTCGCAATCACCTGCGGCTGCGCCGGCGGATGATAACCGCTTTCGCTCTCAACCCAGCGTAACAATTCGCCAACCAGAATCGGGCTGATGCGCGTGCCATCAGGCACGCCAGGCCCCTGATAGATCAGGCTCGCCAGCGTTGGCGGTCCCTGAAACTCTTCGCTCTGCACTGCGATAAGGCGCGCTGGCAAGGCCGGCCCGATCAGCGCCGATTCAGCATTTAAAACGGGGGCATTCGCACCTTGCGCATGATCATCGCTGGCGCAAGCTGCAAGGAGCAAAGGCAATAGCAACAAACCAGCAAACAAACGAACCGAACGCATCAGCATGCTCCGTTTTTGTGGCAGGGCAATATTTACACGCGCTACGCGGCACTGCCGCTTCAATATAGAAAGGACACTAGGCGTTATGTCGCGGGGCGACAAGCGCGAAAACAACCGCAGAACAGAGAAGTTGTGGGCAACAAAAAAGCCGACAGGATATTCCTGCCGGCTTTTTTGCATGACGATCACGTTGTTATCGGCTTACTCCGGCCTGAAGACCTGGCAGCGACCTACTCTCCCAGGACTTGAGTCATAGTACCATTGGCGCTGGGGGTTTTCACGGCCGAGTTCGGGATGGGATCGGGTGGAGGTCCCCCGCTATGGCCACCAGGTCGTCGGGCCGGAGCGAAGCGCGGTTTGCACCGCATTGATAACAACAAAGCAATGTCAGAAGTCAGTGCGTTACAGCAATCTGATTTCAAATAAGGATCAAGCCTATCGAACAATTAGTACTGGTTAGCTTCAAGTGTTGCCACTCTTCCACACCCAGCCTATCAACGTTGTGGTCTACAACGATTCTCAGGGAATACTTGTTTTGAGGTGGGTTTCACGCTTAGATGCTTTCAGCGTTTATCCCGTCCATACTTTAGCTACCCAGCGATGCCACTGGCGTGACAACTGGTGCACCAGAGGTATGTCCAACCCGGTCCTCTCGTACTAAGGTCAGATCCTCTCAATATTCCTACACCCACGGTAGATAGGGACCGAACTGTCTCACGACGTTCTGAACCCAGCTCACGTACCACTTTAAATGGCGAACAGCCATACCCTTGGGACCTGCTCCAGCCCCAGGATGTGATGAGCCGACATCGAGGTGCCAAACGACGCCGTCGCTATGGACGCTTGGGCGTCATCAGCCTGTTATCCCTAGAGTACCTTTTATTCGTTGAGCGATGGCCCGTCCACGTGGAACCACCGGATCACTAAGGCCGACTTTCGTCTCTGCTTGACTTGTTGGTCTCGCAGTCAGGCGGGCTTATGCCTTTGCACTCAACAGCTGATTTCCGACCAGCTTGAGCCCACCATCGCGCGCCTCCGTTACTCTTTGGGAGGCGACCGCCCCAGTCAAACTCCCCACCATGCAGGGTCCCAGACCGCGATTCATCGGACTTGGTTAGATATAAAAGATCGCAAGGGTGGTATTTCACCGACCGCTCCACACTGGCTAGCGCCAATGCTTCAAAGCGTCCCACCTATTCTACACATGCAATCCCTCATACCACTGCAAAGCTGGAGTAAAGGTTCATAGGGTCTTTCCGTCTAGCCGCGGGAACCCCGCATCTTCACGGGGAGTTCAATTTCACTGAGCCGATATTGGAGACAGTGGGGAAGTCGTTACGCCATTCGTGCAGGTCGGAACTTACCCGACAAGGAATTTCGCTACCTTAGGACCGTTATAGTT
>JBDHTV010000095.1:0-6924 GCA_039808825.1 Bdellovibrionales bacterium
AGTCTCAGATATTCCTTGAAGAAACCCTTCGAGTTGCTCCAACAAGTACCGAGAAATCCCGAATGGCGTCCCCTACGGGATTCGAACCCGTGTTACCGCCGTGAGAGGGCGATGTCCTGGGCCTCTAGACGAAGGGGACCCGCAGGAAAAATAATGTAGCAAGCTTCTTAGCACCAGTTCGTTGGCGGAACAAGTTCCGCTTATCAGCCCGATGCCCCACTAAAGCCGGTGTCTTGCAACTCATTGCTGCCGAGATGCGGCGCGTAGCGGAAACAGTTCAACGATAACGGGTGAGGGCGCTTAATCGCGCGGCGCGCGCGGGACGGCGGCTCTTGACCGGAACGCGCTTCTCCTGCCCGTTTTGCGGCGCGATCAGCGTCGGCGTAATGCTGCCCGCATAAAGCAGTTCGGTCATGATCTTGTCATAGACGCAATCGACACCTTTCTTGTAGCGATCATTGATCGGCGCGGCGCGCACAGTGAGCGCGTCTGCCGTCTGAGCAAAGGCATATTCGAGCCCATAAACGCGCGTCTTGAACTTGTAGCGGCCGCTGCGCAGCTTATCGAGGTCGGAGCGCATGCTGCGGATTTTGTTTTGCGCCGCGAGTTTCTGATAGAGCGCTTCATTTGCTTTGAGTGTGGGTTTCAGCGCCGCCTGTTGCGCCCGTTGCATCTGCAGATGCAGCCGTTCATCGCCGCCGGGCACTGCGGCGCCTTCAGTAGGGATCAACCGGTCAAGGATAACACGTTGCATCACGCCTTCATAAAGCGTGCGGAATTCGCTCTTGGCTTCCGCCGGAACCGGGAGCTGCTGCACGATCTGCGCGTCGGCAATTTTCTTGAAAGTGTATTCCAGACCTTTTTCGCGGGTCGCGAACTTGATGCGGCCGGCCAGCATATCCTCATAATCGGAACGAATATTGTCGGTCTTGTCGGCCGCCATGATCTCGGCATAAATCTGTCCGGCGCGGCCATGTGTGCCTGCGGCCGATTCCCCCACGCGCTCATGTTGCTTGGCGCGTCGCGCGTCGCCTTCGAGGCCGGCGGCGTCGGTCTTGAGGTGCAGCACGTCGATGATCAGGCGCTTGTCCGCTTCCGGCCCCCGCCAAAGCTTGGCCACGTCTTCCGGCTGCACCTGATTATTTGGGCGGAATTTGCGGCTGTCTTCGCAAATATCATGCGCCACCGCGATAAAGGTCTTGAGGTGGCGCTGCGGGTCAGCGGCGTTGCGTTGATAAATATCTTCGCCGACCCGGAAATTATGCCAGAAAATGGCTTCGGGCCGATTGTCGCGCCGCTGGCCGAAAAATACCCAGCTCATCAACCCCGTGACTTGCGCCAACGAATCTTTGACCGCATCGGACGCGTCGGCGCCCCAACGCGATACCGCGAGTTGTCCCGCCGTGCGCTGGCCAAATTCGGTGCCGCTTTTTGCCAAAGCAGCGAGTTCATCGCGTGACGTCATATTCAAGATGCTTTGCCCGGAGGCTCCCTTTGTCGTGGCGGAAATGCTTCGCCTTAAACGCTCAGGTTGTTAAGTGGCTCGCTATAGTACTTATTGATTTTGATTGCGCCTGCCTTCGTTGGCGCGGAACATGGCATGAAAATAAAACCCGGCAAATAAAAAACGGTCGCAAAAAGATCAAATTTCCATCAAACCGCAGCCGTAATAATTTCAGTGGATAAGTTAAGAATTGCTCTAGCGGCGCTTACTCATTTTGGGTATACAAAAACCCACGAAAACACAACATCTTGGGGGTGGGTGCGTAGTTATCCACAGCATAATGCGTTACCATAGTTAACGCAGTGGCTTTGTGCAACCAGCGCCCCGCATCCCGCCAGACTGTGCATGAAACCCATTGTGACCACGAGGAGACCGCGCCGATGAGCTGGAATGACCAGAAAATTCAGATGCTACGCGATATGTGGGGCAATGGTTTCAGCGCCAGCGAAATCGCCAAGAAACTCGGCGGATTAACCCGTAATGCTGTCATCGGCAAGGCGCACCGCCTCAAGCTCTCGGGGCGCGTCGCGCCGGCGCGCAGCGGGGAAGATGTGGATGTGCCGAAGGCTGCCGCCGCCGTGCGCGCCAAACCCGCGGGCAAGAAGGTCATGCTGCGCGCCATCCCGGCCATGCCGGTGCCGAACTTGCCGCCGCGGGCGGCGACCCCGGTTGTCAAGCGCGCTGCCGAGCCCGGCAAATCCGCCGTGCCGCCGCTCAAGACCACAGAACGCCAGTGCCGCTGGCCGCATGGCGACCCGCGTTCGCCCGATTTCAAATTCTGCGGCTGCAGCGCAGTGGAGGGGTTGCCCTATTGCCTCGACCATGCGCGCGTCGCTTACCAGAACTTCGGGCGCAGCCGCAAGCGCGACGAAGACCAGGCCAACTATCTGTCGGACCAGGTGAGCAGCGGCAATCTCTAAGTTGATACGAACGAACGAGCCGAAAGCCCCGCAGGCAACTGCGGGGCTTTTTGCTCTACGATGCTTATGGTTGATTGAGCGCAACCTTAAGGTTGGCGCTGATCTTTTCCAGAAAGGCACGGGTGTTGAGCCAGGACTGGTTGTTCCCGACCAGCAGCGCGAGATCTTTCGTCATAAAGCCGCTCTCGACCGTCGCGATACAGACATTCTCAAGCGTATTGGCGAACTTGGTGACCTCCGGCGTTGCGTCCATCCGCCCGCGATAGATAAGCGCCTGCGTCCAGGCGAAGATTGAGGCGATAGGGTTGGTCGAGGTTTCCTTGCCCGCCTGATGCTCGCGGTAATGGCGCGTCACCGTGCCGTGTGCCGCCTCGGTCTCCACGGTCTGACCGTCGGGCGAGAGCAGCACGGAGGTCATAAGCCCGAGCGAGCCGAAGCCTTGCGCCACGGAGTCGGACTGCACGTCGCCATCATAGTTCTTGCAGGCCCAAACGAAGCCGCCGTCGCCGCGAATAGACTGAGCCACCATATCGTCGATGAGCCGATGCTCATAAATGAGGCCGTTCTTCTCGAATTGCTCTTTGAAGCGCGCGGCAAAAATCTCGGCGAAGATATCCTTGAAGCGCCCGTCATAGGCTTTCAGGATGGTGTTCTTGGTCGAGAGATAAACCGGGAAGCGGCGCAGCAGCGCGTAATTGAAGCAGGCTTCGGCAAAGCCGCGGATTGACTCGTCCTCGTTATACATCGCCATCGCAACGCCGGAGCCGGTCTTGTAATGGTGCACTTCGTGCGTGATCGCGGGGCTGCCGTCGTCGGGGGTAAATGTGATCTGCAGCTTGCCGTTGCCGGGCACGACGAAATCGGTCGCCTTATATTGGTCGCCGAAGGCATGGCGCGCCAGCACGATCGGCTTCTGCCATCCCGGCACATAATGCGGCACATTCTTCATCAGAATGGGCTCGCGGAACACCGTGCCGTTGAGGATGTTGCGGATCGTGCCGTTCGGCGATTTCCACATTTTCTTGAGGTTGAATTCCTTGACGCGCGCTTCGTCGGGCGTGATGGTCGCGCATTTGACGCCGACGCCATATTGCTTAATGGCTTCTGCCGCTTCCACGGTCACGCGGTCGTCGGTCGCGTCGCGGTGCTCGATGCCGAGATCGTAATATTTCAGCTCGACGTCAAGATAAGGCAGGATGAGCCAGTCCTTGATCATCTGCCAGATGATGCGCGTCATCTCGTCGCCGTCCATCTCGACCAGCGGCGTCTTGACCTTGATTTTCGTCATGGAATTTCACCTGTGTATAGGAAGCGCCGGACGCACAAGAATAATGCGTTAGCTTTAACGCGATGCTAAGATTATGGGTAACGATCTGTCAATCATGCGGCAAACGATAATTTTAGGCAAATATGGGACAAGCTGTGGGGCAAAGCGCGGTCGTCGCGCTCGGTAATTTCGATGGTGTGCATCGCGGCCATCAGGCGTTGATTGCTGCGGCGCAAGATGTCGCGGCGCCGCAGGGCCTGCCGGTCGTGGCCTTGACCTTCGCGCCGCATCCGCGGCGTTTTTTCGCGCCCAACTTGCCGCCCTTTTTGCTGACTGATGCCGCGCAGAAGCAGGAATTGCTGCACGAGGCCGGGGCCGATGTCGTGCATGTGCTGCCCTTCGATGCCGTGCTTGCCGCGATGCCTGCGGCAGATTTTGTGCAGCAAATACTGCTCGGAAAATGCAAGGCGCGCGGTATCGTTGCGGGCGAGGATTTTCGCTTCGGGCATCGCCGCGCGGGCGATATGGGACGTATGGTCGAGTGGGCGCAAGGTGTGCCGGTGCTGGCGGTTGCTCCCGTGCGTGACGGGCAGGGGCAGCGCTACGCTACGAGCACGGCGCGCGCTTTGTTGCAAACGGGACAGGCGGTGGCCGCGGCGCATATTCTGGGCCGGCCCTGGGCCATTCGCGGCACAGTGGCGCATGGCGACAAGCGCGGGCGCACCATTGGGTTCCCGACAGCCAATATCGGCCTCGGCGATTATCTGCGCCCGCTTTATGGCGTCTATGCCGTGCGTGCGAAGCGTGTGACTGACGGGCTGAGTCTGCAGGGTGTCGCCAATATCGGCCGCCGCCCGACCGTCGATGGCGCGCGCGAATGGTTGGAAGCGCATTTCTTCGCCTTCGACGGTGACATTTATGGTGAGGAATGGGAAATCGCGCTGATCGATCTCATCCGTACCGAACAGCGCTTCAACGGGCTTGATGCGCTCAAAACAGCTATCGCGCAGGATTGCGCCCAGGCTCGGCAAATCCTCAATAAATAGCGCCAGACAAAGCCTTTTGCTTCCCGCCGTTAATTTGCTACACTGCGTGAATGGTTAACCTGCTGCGCTTTGCGCCGATTGCGCGAATTACCAGCCCGGCTTCTGCGTAAAGCCGGGTTTTCGCCTTTTGCTTCCCCTTGAAATGTTTTAAGGAAGAGCCACCTTTGTGGCGCTCTCATGGTTTGAATCAATGACCACCGATTATAAAGACAGCGTATTCCTGCCCAAGACCGATTTCCCGATGCGCGGCGCGCTGGCGCAAAAAGAGCCGGAGCTACTCGCGCGCTGGAAGCTGATGGATTTGTATGCACTCGGCCGCGCCCAGGCCAAGGGCAAACCGAAATTCACGCTGCATGACGGCCCGCCCTATGCCAACGGCAACATTCATATCGGCCACGCGCTGAACAAAATCCTCAAAGACATCATCAACCGCACTTATATGTTGCTCGGCCACGATGTCGCATACATCCCCGGTTGGGATTGCCACGGCTTGCCGATCGAATGGAAGATCGAGGAGCAATATCGCAACAAGGGCAAGGATAAAGACCAGGTTCCGGCGCTGCAGTTCCGCGGCGAATGCCGCGATTTCGCCGAGCACTGGATGGATGTGCAGATCGCCGAGTTCCAGCGTCTCGGCGTGCTCGCCGATTGGGGACGTCCTTATACGACGATGACGCCGGCTGCCGAAGCGCAGATCGTGCGCGAGATTCACAAATTCCTGCTCAACGGCCTGCTTTATAAGGGCGTGAAGCCCGTCATGTGGTCGGTGGTCGAAAAGACCGCGCTCGCCGATGCCGAGATCGAATATCACGACCATAAATCGACGACTTTGTGGGTGCGCTTCCCGGTCATCGAAACGCAGAATGAACAGTTGAAGGGCGCGAGCATCGTCATCTGGACGACGACGCCCTGGACCATCCCGGCCAACCGCGCCATTGCCTATGGCGATTTTTCCTATAGCGTCGTGCAGGTCGATGCCGTCAGCGAAGACAGCACCGCGAAGATCGGCGACAAGCTGGTCGTGGCGAGCGATCTGGTCGAAAGCTTCTGCGCCACCGCCAAAATTGTCGGCCATACAGTTCTGGCGACGTTACAAGGGAATAACTTTACGGGCACCATCTGCGCCCATCCGCTGCGCGGGCAGGGCTATGATCATGCTGTGCCGCTGTTGCCGGGCGATTTTGTCACAACCGAAGCCGGTACCGGCTTTGTCCATATGGCCGCGTCACATGGTGAGGATGACTTCCATCTCGTCAGTGCCTGGAACCGCGCGCATCCGGAAAGCCCCATCGAAATCCCCGATTATGTCGGGGAAGATGGCAGCTATCGCGCCCATGTGCCGCTGTTTGCGGGCAAGACCGTCTATAAGCCTGACGGTAAGGTTGGCGATGCCAACGGCGCGGTCATCAAGGCGCTGGCCGAAGCGGGCGGCCTGCTCGCCAAGCAGAACATCACCCATAGCTATCCGCATTCCTGGCGTTCGAAAGCGCCGCTGATCTATCGCACCACGCCGCAATGGTTCATCGCGATGGACAAGGCGCCGGAAGGGCAGAAGCTGACACTGCGTGAACTGGCGCTGCAGGCCATCGGCGAAACCCGCTGGGTGCCCGGCGTCGGCGAAAACCGTATCCGTGGCATGATCGAAACGCGCCCCGATTGGTGCATCAGCCGCCAGCGCGCCTGGGGTGTGCCCATCGCGCTCTTTGTCGAAAAGAAATCCGGCCTGCCGCTCAAGGATAAGGCGGTGCTAGAGAAAATCGCGAACACCTTCGCCAAGGAAGGCGCCGACGCCTGGTATAAGCATCCGGCGCAATTCTTCCTCGGCGATAAATATAAAGCCGAGGATTTCGATCAGGTCTATGACATCGTCGATGTCTGGTTTGAATCCGGCTCGACCCACGCCTTCGTGCTCGACCCGCTCGGCAACAGCAGCAACTGGCCGGAGCTGGATTGGCCCGCCACCTTGTATCTTGAAGGGTCGGATCAGCATCGCGGCTGGTTCCATTCCTCCTTGCTCGAATCCTGCGGCACGCGCGGCCGCGCGCCTTATGATGTCGTGCTGACGCACGGCTTCACGCTCGATGAGCAGGGCCGCAAGATGTCGAAATCACTCGGCAACACCGTCGCGCCGCAAACCGTGATCGAGCAGATGGGGGCGGATATCCTGCGCCTCTGGGTCGTCATGTC
>JBDHTV010000096.1:0-6841 GCA_039808825.1 Bdellovibrionales bacterium
CTGCGCATCCCCGCCATCGGCATCAGCCAGAGCTTCGGCGGTGAACGCAAAAATATTCGCTGGGATACCGCGCGCGCGCATCTGCCGCATCTGCTGCAAACGCTGCTCCAGCAGGGCTGGCGCAAGGAAACCTGTCTCTCCATCAATATGCCCGACCTGCCGCCGGAAGAAGTCCGCGAGGCGGTCTGGACGCGGCAGGCGCCGCGCACCATCACCGGGATGCATGTCGAGATGCGCACCGATCTGCGCGGCTTCGATTATTACTGGCTTAACCTGGCGCGGCCGCAGCATGAGCATGTGGCGGAGGATACGGATATCGCGGCGCTGCGGCGCGGACAGATCTCCGTCTCCTGCATCGGGCTCGACCGCAGCCGCACGATGCAGCAGGACAATATCGGCCTGATCCCCGCCGAAGATTTGCAGATCGACCTCTAGCGCGATGGATGACCGGCTGCCCACCAAGCTGCTCGTCAGCGCGCAAATCCGGCAGGCGGCGACGCAGGGCATCCCGATCACCGTCATCCGCAGCGGCGACCCGCAGAGCGGCACAATTGTATTGAAAATCAATAAGCTCGACGGCACAGCGCACGTCTTGCTGCAAGCACGGCAGGATGAAGAACTGGTCTGGTCGCCCGCCGACCGGCAGGACCCGTTGCCCGAAGCGCAGGCTGACGCACTGCTGAACCGGCAGGGCGATTATGATCCCGATGTCTGGCTCATCGAAATTGAAGACCGCAGCGGCAACCACTGGTTCCCCGGCCGGCGGATTGCATGACGCGCTGGCTGGCCATAGTGTCGCTCTGCTTTTGCGCGCTTCCCGCCTTCGCCTTACGCGTGATGACGGATGATCGCGTCATCGCGAGCCAGGAACGCCGCTTCATGGAAGGCTCGGACTGGATGCTGCCGCTCATCGGGTTGATCTGGTTCATCGGCCTCGGGCTGATACAATTCGGCATCCCCCACCTTATAACCCGCATCATCGCACGCCGTAGACCGCAGCTTAAACGCTGGCAGCGCCTGCTTATCCTGCTGGGCGGGATTACCACCATCTGGTTATTGCAAGCGCAATTCACGTTCACACGGCGCGGCGCGCTGCTGGAACATCTCGGTTATCTGCTCTTCGCCCTGATGGGTTATCTCTATATTTATCTTCCGGCCGCCCTGCCCGGCTGGCTGCAGCGACACAAACCACAGATCCGCAAAACCCAGCGCGTCGCCCTTGCCTTTGCCTTGTTCGGCGTGTTCACGCTGACCGCATGGCTGCTGCTGCGCCTGGTCACGGAAGGCGGGTTGTGATGTCTAATCTTATATCACTCAAATCACGCATTTTCCTACTCGCAATCGTTGCGTCCGTCCTCTTCAGCCTCCCTGCTTGCGCGCAAACATCTGGCGTTCCTGGACTCTATTATACTTTCCAAGAGTCCGTGCTGGCCTTTGCGCTCTATGTTCTGCCAACGTGGATTTTCACTAGCTTCAGAAAAACAAAATTAAAACCCAAGCGCGCGCTTCTCATGATCTTGGCGATTGGCTGGGTTGGGATTGTTGGTTGGTACTGCCTAAATATACCAGAATATATATGGCGCAGTACTTATCAAATGAGCGCGTTTGCACGAGAGCGCGAGATATTTACAATTATCGTCGGACCATTCCTTATCTATTCCGCATGGCTATTCAGCCGATATATTTCTACTGTGCTCAGCAGAAACTATGGCCGGTTATATCCGGATAGATGCAAATACACTGCCTATGCAGTTTTTGCGCTGGGGATTATACTCATCCATATCATCAATTCGTGCTTAGCTCCTGTATACCGAGGAACATCATATTTCATAGAGCAGGAACGGTTACGACTCGAGCGGACGGATCAACCGTCAAAATAAGTTCTTCGTTATCCGCCAACCTTGCTTGCATGGCCCGGATGAAATCCTGCCCCAGACCGGTGATACAGGTCAGGTTCTGCTCCCGCGCGATGGAACAGGCATGGCAGAGCGCACCGCCGTCGCCATAGAGCACCGCAGCGGCATAAGGGAACAGCTCTACCGTCTCGGGCCGCGCGAGCGGGCAGATCAGCACCAGCCTTTCGCTGCTCGCCTTAAGTCGCGCGATATCTGCTTCATCGCGGACTAGTATGGCCTTGCCCGTCACAGCCTGTCCGGCAACGGGAATGCCGCGCCACTCTGTTACCACCACGTCTTGTGACGTTGGCTCAGGCGGGTTCACCGCTAGCTTCGGCGGCTCATCCCAGAAGAACGTCGGCAAGCCGCTCGGCTGCAGCCGCAGCGTATTATGCTGGAACAGCACCGCCCAGGCTGGCGAAAGCAAGTTGCGCCGCGCCTGCACCGCCTTGATCTGGTCATAGACCATACGAAAAGCGGGCGACGCCTTGGCCGTGTCGGCCAACCCTTCATGCAGCTGGCGGCTTTCTTTAGAAGGAATGCGCATGGTGAGCGCCAGCACGCAGCAACCAAGCGCCAGGCTCTCGACCAGCTTGGTTTCATTATCGTTCGGCAGCTCCAGCCCCGGCTCGGTATGGTCGCGCACGTAGCGCGAGATGCGCCATTGTGAACGGAACAAGCGCCACAGCGCACTGGGCCGGTAATTTTCCTTATAAGTAAAACCGCCCTCTTCGCGCGGCGCCGTCCGCAACGTGCCGCCGCTCACCATCTGCACCAGCGCCGTCCAATTGATATAAGGCGCATCATAGGCCCAGCGCAGCATCGGCACATCCGGCACCGGCGGCAAACCGAGTGCGGCGAGCGCGCGGTTCCACAAGGATTGTGGTGCAGCCGCGTCAAACACCGCCTCAAGCTTGCGCTTGGCAGCGGCGTCGAGCACCGGCGGCAACGTGCTTGCTTCATCAAAACGCAGCCAGAGCGTCGGCATCAGCGCGCTCCAAATCCGGCATAGGCATGGATGACGCGTGGCGTCGCGACATAGAGCACACCCTGGGCATAAACGGGGTTGGAGTCCCCCGGCTCGACCTGCAGCTTATGGCGCTCCGTGCCGCTCGCAGCATCGCGCAGGCTGACCGTGCCGTCATGCGCGACCGCGACAACCATCGGCGCCGTCCCAGCCTCTTCGATCAAGGCGACATCAGTTTGGATTTCATCGCCAATCTTCTCGCGCCAGATGATCGCACCATCCGCCGTACGCAACGCGACAACGCTGCCGTCCTTGAGCGTATAAAACAATGTGCCGCCATCGGCAGCCAGCGCACCTTCCGGCAACGGCATGGCAGGCAGCGCCGTGCGCCAGAGCGGCTTGCCATCCACCGATACGGCCTGCACCCAGCCCGCATCGTTGGCTTTCAGATCGCCCACTTGGCCCAGCGCCGTGCTGACATAAATCCTGTCGCCATGCGGGAACAGGCTGCCCATCGTATTGCCCTGCAGCGGCACCTGCCATTTTATGGTGCCGGTTGCCGGATCAAATTCGAACAACGCGGTGCCATCGGCATCCTCGCGCAGCTTGGCGATGGCGAAGAGCCTCCCATCGCGATACAGCGGCGGCACATCGATATGGCCAATCGGCTGCCACCAGAGCAACTTGCCGCTATCCGCCGCGAGCGCCCACAGCCCCGTGCTGCCGCCGCCCTGCCACAGGCGATTATGGGTGAGATCAAGCGCGGGATAAGATTCAAGATGGCTGCGGAAGCGCCGCGACCAGAGCGGCTTGCCCTCCGGCAATGCCAGCGCCGTTAACTCGCAGACCGGCGACGTGTGATAACCTTCGCCGATAAATAGCCGGTCGGCGGCGGCGCTCGGCGGCGTATAGACGGATTCGCGCTTGTGCAAACTCCATAGCGTGTGACCGTCGGCGGCATCATAGGCATCGAAACTGCCCTCGATGGTACCGACATAAAGGCGGCCCTGATAGACCAGTGGTTTGCCGAGATTGTTGTTCGGCGTTCCGGTCTTCCAAAGCTCGGAGAGCGGCGTGATGGTCTTGAGCGGCAGCGGACGGCTAGTATGTGTCGCGAACACCTCATGCCGCGGCAAGCTTGGCGCAAGTTCCGAACCCACCGCCGCTGCGGGCATCGGCGCGTAACGCTGCCAGACCAGCCAACCCGCCCAACCGAACAGGCCGAGATTGATGAGTACGAGCAGCGCGCGCTGCCAACGGCGCCGCCATAGCACCTTGCCAACGATTTGCGTGCCGCCAGCCGCCGCGCCGAGCAAGGCCAGAAACCACGGCAACAGCTCGACCAAAGGCAGGAAGGCCGGGAAGATAAAGAAGGTCGCGCGATATTTGCGCGTGAGCTGATAGGACGGCATGACGACGGTCGGCTTATGGTTCATAGCCGTCAGTCTAGCCGATTATTCTGGCATATGAGGGGTAATATCGTACCAGTAAGGCGTTTTTGCCGCCCATATTGATTGCGGGTAACGGTTATGCAGCACCCGATAGGCGGCATAAGAATATTCGCCATGCCGCCCATTCCGGCCACAGCCCAGGCGTGTCACTTTGATGGCGCGGTGCAGCGCTTCCGGCAAATCATTGTCGAGCCCCAGAAAGCGCGTGAAAGCGTTGCTTTGCTTCGCCCAGTCCAACACCTGCCCGGTTAATAGACGTGGTGCGCTTGGCGCTTGCGCAAGCAGCCGAAGTTCATCCATCTGCACCTGCTTGAGCAACGGATGCCAAGCGATGATTTGGTCGGCCTGCTCTATTGCCGCCTTTGTTTGCTCGTCATAAATCTTTTGGTTATAAACCTGCGGCATTTCATAATCTCTCCATTCCAGACTGGATTGATAATCACTCCCTGCCTCAGCGTTCCACGCGTTGCCAATTGCCAATGGCCAGACAAAGAAGCGATAGAACAACTTGACCCTTAGTTGATCAGGATTGACAGGACACCACCAGTTCTGATTATTAGGATTACCGTTCTGCGTTGTGTTGATATCAGCCACACGCCATACATTTGTCCTTTCGGCATTCCAATAAGACGTGATGCCAAAGCCAGGGTTGCGCAGTAGCATCAGTGTTACGGCGTGTTCTTTGCTCGAAGCCAGCCAGCTATATTCGATGGCATTAATATCATCGTTCAGCCTCGGGAACGCCTTACGCAAGACAGGCAAATGCTCGGCAATGTGTACCGATCCCTCCAGCAAATAAGTCCGCAGCCAGGCCGCCGTAACAATCGCCCGCTTGTCAACAAGTGGTAGACGAGGATGTTCCGTCAACTGCCACATTACTGAAACAGGTAATAAATCAACAACCGCCTCTGGAAAGAACGTATCATAGGGATCGGGCGGCATCCGCCCATCGCCCGGGACGGTAAAGTTCAACAACTCATCGAAACTGTTGGCGAGCAAGGGTCTTAGACTTGAAACGATACGGGTTTGATTGAGTAATGCTCCGGCTTCCGTGGCCCAACGGCGAGCCTGTTCCAGGTCGCGACGCTCAAGAAACAAACGCAACCCGCCGTTCAAAATAGCGCTGGCGTTTTCATCGTTTGAATAGGCATGATCACCCAACCGCTGCGTAACGCTATGGTCGCGCAACAGCTGCAAGGCTTCTTCAGTTTTGTTCTGCAACAGCAGCAACCGGATGACATGGCGTGTAAAATAAGATTCCAGCGCAGGCTTCGCTGCCATTACCGCCGGTGTTGCCGGCAGTTTGGGCACCATCGCCAACATATCCTGCAGCAATGGCAAATCATCGGACGATGCGGTGCGCTTGGCCAACGCATAGCCCCACAAAATATTATGGGTTTTCTGCCACTGCCCACGGGCATGATAGGTGATGGCGTCAGTACTGCCATAAGTCAGCTCCCAGCGCCGATTGCCGGTATAGGTCTTGGGCAAATCATGCTTCAGCCAGCCGCTTGCCTCATTATACATTGCGGGTGCAGCGATAGCGCGCAGAACGTCATAAAATGCATCATGCTGGGCGAACAAATCAAGCTGCGCCCGACGATGCTCACCGGGCGATGGTCCGCCAACCGCGAAAGCGGAGTCCAGATACCATCGCAAGTCATGACCAGCTAGCCCAAGCAAATCGCGCATTGCGGCGTTATGGCAGATGGCGCTAACAGGCGCCAAAGCCCAGTGTTTCATCTCACCATAATGCGCCGCCATCAATTCCGGCGCGCCGGATTGGTAAGCGCGCGTTCCGATGAGATGCATCGCAGCATCAAAAATATCGCGGCTCATCGCTTGCGTCTGCAGTTGCTCAAGCTGGCGAAACGCTTCGGTATATTGGCCAGCATTGAGTACATGACGCGCTTCATTATAAGGGCGCGCCAGCTCATTGCGTGGCGGCAATTCATTATAATATAGTTTGTCGTTTAGTATGAACTGTACATTAGCACCAGTCGCTCGGGCATTTTCTACAAACTCATAGCCTGCATCACTAAATGCAGGCCAATCATCTTTACCCGGCGCCTTCGTCTCTCCTGGCACGGCGAACTTCACGAATGTCATAACTTGTGCAGCATCGAACCATTTGTTTTGCGCGATGGCTTCCGGCGACCAATGCTCGTCGAGCAAGTCGGCCCAGGCAGCCCACGGCACACCCGGCGTAAAGCTATTCGCCATCAGGCTGGCTCGGTCTCTCTCGATCGGCGAGTCTGCCGGGCAGGTCAGATCCGGCGGCAAGGCTGCATCCGCCGCCATCGCCCCATCATGCATGGCGCTCAACCACAAGGCCGCCCCCAGAAACAGTCTTGTGCCCCAAAACATCGCCATCTCCCCCATTGCCGAGACAGTCTCTTAAAAATCAAGCCGCCGCATGGCATTATAACGGTGTTTTCATGGCAAAACAGGCCGGGCGGCGGCTTGACAGAAACAACGCCGCCTCGCACACTGCGGCTTCTTCTCAACGCCGCACCAGCAAGGTTCGA
>JBDHTV010000097.1:0-6840 GCA_039808825.1 Bdellovibrionales bacterium
GCTTCCACCTTCGTGCCGAGATTGACCAGCGCGTCAGCGGTTTTGTGCAAGACCCGATCGACATTACGCCGCAGCATGGCCTTGCCCGCCGCCATAAAGCCTTGCAGGAGGCTCGGACGCGCTGTCTCCGTGTGCGGAGCCTGCTGAACTGCTGGTTGAGCGGATTGTGTTGGCGGATGAGGCGCCGGTCGGCGCGTATCCTGCGAGGCATGATAAATCGCCAAAGCCTCTTTGGTTTCGGCCACGAATTTACGTCCCGTTTCCTGATCGCTGCCCGGCGGCTGCAAGGCTGCGCGCAGGCGCTGGCGAACAATAAGGTCGAACGCAGCACGATACTGGGCTTCCGCCAGCTTCGCTGCCGCGCTTGCGGGCGCGGCTTGGCGTGATCTTTCCATCTTTTCTCGGAAACCGCTAACGCCCTTATGCTCCGTAGCATCGCGCAGGGCGGTCGAGAAGGCTTTGAGGAACTGATCGGTCTGCTTGTCATTCAGGCTGTTAAAGCGGCCGGAGGGCAGGGTACGGTTGGTCAGAACCGGCAGACCAATCTGATCGACCAGAAAATCATGCGTCCGATGCAGCAGCCCGCCGAGTGCCGTGCGGCGCGTAGCGGTTTTCGCAGTCTTCGCCGGCGGAACGGTCACCTGTGGCGCTACGAAGGCGGCCGCCTGTTTGGCTTGAGGCAAGGATTGCTGCGTAGAAAACGACATTTTGACCCCATCAACACACTGTCAAAAAATACTAATCCTGAAAACGGGTTTTTCCCAATAGTTTCATCGTAGTTAAGATCAGGTCTATTCCGAGCGTACCTGGACATAGCTGCCCGGGGCATCCTCAGTAATCGGCTCTTGCGGCTCGCGCGCCGGAACGTCGCTGCCCTGATACGGCTTGAGCCAGTTCATCCATTCCGGCCACCAGGAACCAGGCGTCTGCTTGGCGTGGGTCAGCCATTCGTCCGGCGTGGCAGGCAGCGACTCGTTGGTCCAGTAGCAATATTTATGGGCCGCCGGATGGTTGACGATACCCGCGATATGGCCGGATCCGGCGAGCACGAACTTGACCGAGCCGCTATACAGCTGAGTCGCGGCATAGGTCGATTTCCACGGCGCGATATGATCCTCACGTGCGGAGACGAGGAAGCTCGGCGTCGTGATCTTGCGGATGTCGATCGGCGTGCCGTCGAGCGTGATGCCGCCAGGCTCGACGAGCCGGTTTTCCTGATACATCTTGCGCAGATAGAAACGGTGCATCGCGGCAGGCATCCGTGTCGCGTCCGAATTCCAAAACAACAGGTCGAACGGGAAGGGCTCGCGCCCGAGCAGATAGTTGTTGACGACGAACGACCAGATCAAGTCGTTCGAGCGCAGCATGTTGAAGGTCTGCGCCATCGCGCTCGCTTCGAGATAGCCTTTTTCCGCCATGCGCGCCTCGAGCGCCTCAAGCTGCTCTTCGTCGACAAATACGCCCAGCTCGCCCGGCTCGCTGAAGTCGGTCATCGTGACCATATAGCTCGCGCTGGCGATCAGCGGAATTTTCGCCGCCTGTTCGGGCCGCGCCTGCAGATAAGAGAGCAGCGTGGCCAGCAGCGTGCCGCCAATGCAATAGCCGAGCACATTGGTCGCCGCCGCGCCCGTCCGGCGCTTGATCTCCTGTAGCGCCGCGAACGGCCCCTCAAGCATGTAATTGACCCAATCCTTGTCACCGAGTTTTTCGTCCGGATTGACCCAGGAAATCATGAAGACAGTGTGGCCCTGCTCGACGCAGTAGCGCACGAAGGAATTCTTCTCGCGCATGTCGAGGATGTAATATTTGTTGATCCATGGCGGGATGATGAGCAGCGGCGTGCTGTGGACCGCATCGGTCAGCGGCTCATACTGAATGAGTTGGATCAGATCGTTCTGATAAATGACCTTGCCCGCCGTGGTGGCGATATTCTTGCCGAGCTCGAAGGCCTTTTCGTCAGTCATGCTGATCTTGAGTTGGCCTTGCCCGCGCTCCAGATCCTGCAGCAGGTTCTGCAGCCCCTTGACGAGATTGTCGCCACCGGTCTCCGCCGTCAGCCGCAGCACTTCCGGGTTGGTGAACAGGAAATTGGTCGGCGACAACGCGTCGATGAATTGCCGCGTATAGAATTCGACCTTGCGCTGCGACGGCGCGTCGATCCCGTCGACCGCCTCGGCCTCCTTCTGCAGCCATTGGGCCGTGAGCAGATAGCTTTGCTTGATGAAATCGAACAGCGTGTTGCGCGACCAGGCCTCGTCCTTGAAGCGCTTGTCGTTCGGTTGCGGCGCGATGATGGTCTCGTAGGGCTGGCCGAGGAAACGCTTGGTCGTATTCTGCCACAGCCGCATATAGTCCTGCCACAGCCCGATCTGGGCATCGACCATCTTTTGTGGGTTTGCCCACATTTGTTGGGTCAGTTGCATCCACGGCGCCTGCATCCCGAGCGCGAGCGGGTTCGGCAGTCCGGTGGTGTCCGGCGGGTTAAGCTTGATGCGTTCCATAAAATCGCGCATCAGCGGCTGGCTTTTCTCGATGAGATTGAACAAGGCTTGCCCGAGCGCAACCGGGTCCGGCATTTTGACTTCTTCGCCCGGCTCTGTTGCACCAGAATCTGCGTTCTTGGTCTCGGGTGTGGGCTGTGTTGCGGCGGCCTCGGCCGGTTTTTCTGCTCTGGTGATATATGGCGGTAGCGGTGCAGGCTCCGGCTTCACGGCAGCGGGTTCCGGCGCGGCAATTTCCGCGGTGGGCGGTTCGGCAGAATCGGGCTCCGGCGCGGCTTCGGAAACATCTGGCTCGTTATTGTCCGGCGCGTTATCGTCCGGTTCGCGGCTGTCCGGCCCGCTGTCGTGCGGCGTTTCTTCTTCGGGTTCCGGGGCTGGTTTGCCGGCTTTTTGCCGCGAGACATATTCGCGGATCATCTGCAACCGTGCCGCCGTCAGCTCCGCTTCCGTCAAGGGGGCTTTCCTCCGGCCGAATTTGGCGTTACTGTCTTCATCCGACATCAAAACACCTGCAAAAGATACAGCGACCACTGCGCATGGCATACGTTAAACTACAGCAAAAAGCCAATTTTTTTAAGCTGACCAGCATGATTGGCATTGCTGTTTTTTTAAGCGCCTGCGCCGATACCCAAATCCTCAATGATCTGACCGGCGAGCCTGCGCCGGGCAATATGGCGAACCGCTCCGGCATCCTGCGCGTCGATAGCCGCGAGGCGGTCTGGCCGAATCTCGCCAGCGTGCCGCCACGGCCGCAAAATGTGCCGCCGCAAAAACAGCGCGATGCCGAGCGGCAGGAACTTGAAACCCAACGCCAGGACGGCCTCGCCCTGTTACCGCCAGCCGCCGCCAAACCGGCCGCTGCTGCTGCGGCCTCTGCCCCTTAGGGGCTCGGCATCGCATCTCCCCCAAATATATTCGTTCTTTTTGTTAACAAAGCACCTTTCGCAGCGCACCCAAGCCCGCTAGAAAGGAAACAGCAACAGGATGCCCGGATTATGAGCAACGAAGAATTTTACCGCATCAAGCGTTTACCGCCCTATGTTTTTGCCCAGGTGACAGGCATGAAGCAGGCGGCGCGCGCCGCCGGTGCCGACATTATCGATCTCGGTATGGGCAACCCAGACCAGCCGACGCCGCCGCATATTGTCGATAAGCTCATTGAAACTGTGCGCGACCCCAAAGCGCACCGCTATTCGATGTCGAAGGGTATTCCCGGTCTGCGCCGGGCGCAGGCCTCTTATTACAAGCGCCGTTTCGGTGTCGAGATCGATCCCGAGACCGAATGTGTCGTGACGCTGGGCTCGAAGGAAGGGCTTGCCAATCTCGCACAGGCGATCACCTCGCCCGGTGACGTGATTATCGTCCCGAACCCGTCCTATCCCATTCATCCGTTCGGCTTCATTCTGGCGGGAGCCGCCCTGCGCCATATTCCCGTCGGCCCCGGCTATGACTTCCTCGAGCTGCTTAAGCGCGCGGTCAAGCACAGCATCCCCAAGCCGCTCTGCGTGATTTTGTCATATCCGTCGAACCCGACCGCGCAAGTCGTGGATTTGGAATTCTACCGGCAGGTTGTTGAATATTGCCGGGAGCAGCAGATTTATATTCTGTCCGACGTCGCCTATGCCGAATTGTATTTTGATGGTAACCCGCCGCCATCCATTCTGCAGGTACCGGGCGCGAAGGAAATCGCCGTCGAATTCACCTCGATGAGCAAGACCTTCAACATGCCGGGCTGGCGTGTTGGTTTCGCCGCCGGTTCGCGTAAGCTCATCGCGGCGCTGACGCGTTTCAAATCCTATGTCGATTACGGCGCCTTTACGCCGATTCAGGTCGCCGCCGCCGCCGCGCTCAACGGCCCGCAGGAATGTGTAACCGAAATTCGTGAAATGTATAAGGAACGGCGCGACGTTTTGATCGAAGGCTTGAAGCAGGCGGGGTGGGATGTGCCGTCGCCGCCCGCCACCATGTTCTGTTGGGCGCCGATCCCCGAGCCGTTCAAGCATCTCGGTTCGCTCGAATTTGCCAAGCTGCTGATTAAGGAAGCGCAGGTCGCGGTCTCGCCCGGCGTTGGCTTCGGCGAATATGGCGATGGCCATGTCCGTCTCGCGCTCATCGAAAACCCGCATCGCTTGCGACAGGCGTGTCGTAGCATCAAGCAATTTCTGAACGGTAAGGTCTAAGTCGTTATGACGGCATCGGTTTCTTCTCCTCTGCGGCTTGGCATTGTTGGTTTAGGCGCCGTGGGGCTGGCAACCGTGCAGATTTTGCAGGAACAGGCGGCGACGCTGGCTGCGCGTGCCGGACGGCCGTTGCAGATCGTCGCCGTCTGCGCGCGCAATCAGGGCCGTGATCGCGGCGTTGATATGTCCGGCTATCGCTGGTTCGACGACGCACTGCAACTTACGCAGGCCGATGACATCGACGTTGTGGTTGAACTGATTGGCGGCGCGGAAGGCGCGGCGCGGGCACTGGTCACCTCGGCATTGCAGCAGGGTAAAGCGGTTGTCACGGCCAACAAGGCGCTGCTTGCCGCGCATGGCGTGGCGCTCGCTGGACTCGCCGAAAAGAACGATGCGCCGTTGGCGTTCGAGGCGGCGGTAGCAGGCGGCGTGCCGATTATCAAGCTGTTGCGTGAAGGCATGAGCGCCAATCAGGTGACGAGTATTCGCGGCATTCTGAACGGCACCTGCAACTACATCCTCTCGCGCATGGCACGCGAGGATAGCGATTTCGAGCAAGCCTTGCGCGCCGCGCAGGAAGCCGGTTTTGCCGAGGCCGATCCGACGCTCGATATCGACGGCTACGACGCGATGCAAAAGATCGCGCTGCTCGCTATGCTGGCCTTCGGCGTGCATTTCGATGTCGGCCAGATCAGCCGCAAGGGCATTCGCCATATCGCACGCCATGACGTGCTGCAGGCGCGGCGCGACGGCAAGATGATCAAGCTCATCGCCAGTGCGACGCGGCAGGGCGATAAAATCCATATCGGCGTCGCGCCGGAAACGCTGTTGCTGCAAGATCCGCTGGCCGCGCTGCCCGGTGCGATGAACGCCGTGACACTGATCGGCGACCGCACCGGTCCCATCACGATTACTGGCGCAGGTGCAGGCGGTATGCCGACGGCCTCCGCCGTCGTCGCCGATATCGTCGATATCGCGCGAGGCCGCCGCACTTTGCCTTTTGGCATGGCTGTGGCAGAACTGAAGCCGGTAACGTTAAGCCCGTAACGAAAGGCAACCACTATGGATCGCAACCTCGCCCTTGAAGTCGTGCGTGTCACGGAGGCGGCGGCGCTCGCTTGCTCGACGCTGGTAGGACGCGGCGATGAAAAGCAGGCTGACCAGCTTGCCGTCAACGCCATGCGCCGTGCGCTGAACAGTCTGGAGATCGACGGGCAGGTCGTGATCGGGGAAGGCGAGCGCGACGAAGCGCCGATGCTCTATATCGGCGAGAAGGTCGGGCATGGCAACGGACCGAAGGTCGATATCGCGCTCGATCCGCTGGAGGGTACGACGATCGCCGCGACCGGCGGCAACAATGCGCTCGCGGTTGTCGCGATGGCGCAGGCCGGTGGCTTTCTCAATGCGCCCGATGTTTATATGGAAAAAATCGCGGTCGGCGGCGGTCTGCCGGACGGCATCGTCGATCTCGACGCCGATGTCGCGACCAATATCCGCAACGTCGCCAAAGCCAAGCAGGCGGAAATATCCGATTTGCAGATTTGTATCCTGAGCCGCCCGCGTCATGAGGAATTGATCGCCAAAGTGCGCGAAACCGGCGCGCGTATCATGCTGATCGGCGACGGCGACGTGTCCGGCATCATTGCCACGGCGCAGGCCGAAACTGGCGTCGATATGTATATGGGCATCGGCGGCGCGCCGGAAGGCGTATTGGCCGCCGCCGCCCTGCAATGCATCGGCGGCCAGATGCAGGGCCGTCTGGTTTTCCGCAATGACGATGAGAAAGCGCGCGCCAAGCGCATGGGCATTACGGACTTCACGCGTAAATATAAACTCAACGACCTCGCGCATGGCGACGTGATGTTTGCCGCGACCGGTGTGACCAACGGCGCGATGCTGCGCGGCGTGCGCCGCTATCCCGGTGGCGCGGAGACGCACTCCATCGTCATGCGCGCGCTGACCGGCACCGTGCGTGTGATCGAAGCGCGGCACAATTTCCGCCGCAAACCCTTCACGCTCGACTAAAACAAAAAGGGAGCAGGCCAAACCTGCTCCCTCGCTTAACCCGTAACCTGAGATCAGGCCGCTTTGTTCATTGCGGCCATCCGGCGCTGCATTTCGTCTTCCGACACGTCTTCGACATGCGTCGCGAGGTGCCA
>JBDHTV010000098.1:0-6771 GCA_039808825.1 Bdellovibrionales bacterium
TGCGCCGAAACGATGCGCACATCATGCGCCACGCCGAACTGTTTCAGGATTTGCGCCGTATGTTCCATGGTCGTCCAGTCGGACTGGCTGCCCATGACGATAACGACGTCCGGACGGCGGCTGGTTTGAGATTTTGCGCTGGTTTTGCGGGGATTTGCCATAAAATGCCATGAAGTTAGGAATGAAAATAGAGGCGTCGCAGAATATCTTTAATTCTTCGGTAATCCAAGCCCTCCTATGATGGCGGCATCATGCGTGAGATTCCGCCCGTTCATGAGCTCGACCCGCTGGCCGATGCCGCCCTGACCCCAGAGCAGCGCGCCTATTGGCAGCAATTCCGCAACGCCCACGCCAAGCTGCAGGAGCGCGTGGCCGAACTGCAGCGCAACGCGCAGGACGACGCCGAAGCGCCGGGCATGATTTTAACCCGCCCGGAATTCAACCGCGAAGTCGCGCGCCTGCTGGCGCTTGAAGAACGCTATGGCGGCACCTCCAGCGTCGTTTACTTCAATTGCGATAACCTCGAGACCCTGACAAGCCAATATGGCCGCAATGTGACCAATGCGGCCATCCGCATCATTTGCGACACGCTGCTCAAACATGTGCGCGCCTGCGATATCGTCGGCCGGCTCAACAGCAACGAATTCGGGGTTTTGCTGGTCCGCTGCGCCAATGAGGATGCGTGGCGCAAGGGTGACTCGCTCGCGGCACAAATGCAGGGCGCGGTCCAGATGATCCACAATCATCCTTTCACCTTGAGCGTCAGCTACGGCGCCTATAGCTTCGCGGCGCGCGACGATCTCGCCACCGGGCTGCAAGCGGCGGCGCAGTCCATGCTGAAAAAAGCCCAATAATTCTTCATGCTGCAAGGCAACAATTAACCTTAACGCATTGTTAAATATCATTATGCGACATTTGTATGTTCCGGAGGCTCATCGAAGATGGGCGGAACCTGCAAGCGTATGGAATCAATCATGCCCCAGGATAAAATTCATAATCTGCATCTGACGCGCGGCCAGACCGGCGCAGCACCCACTAGCTTCTATAATGCCATCGTGCGCTTGAACCACCCTGAGTACCGCCCCAGCTATATGCGCATTCTCGGACAGTTCTCGCCCGGCTTCATGCGCGCCGAAATCGCTTACGACGCTTTCGCCAAGGCCCGCGCCGACGCCGAAGTGCTCGCCGTCGAGCTGCGCGCGCTTTGCGCCCATCCCCATACCGTGCAATAACCCAACGCGTCTGGACTGCAACCGGCAGCAAGATGCACGCAAACCGGTTTCACGTCCGGATTGTTTGTGTCTATAGTTGTTCCGTAATCACCGCCACCGCAGATTCTGGTCATGACGCGATTCCTGCTGCTTTTGCTTCTCGCCTGCCTGCTGCCCGCCGTCGCCATGGCGCAGGATACGCCCAGCCTGTTTGAAATCGCGGGCAAACCGCTCGATGTCGCGCAGCAGGTGCTCAACTTCGTGTTCAACGGCTCTTCCGACGTTTTCAGCGACGTCGCAGGCAGCCGTCTGCACCGCGCCATCCAGACGCTGTTTATCTATTACAGCGGGGCGATGCTGATCTTCGCGGTTTTTATCGTTTTCTATCACCTTGCCATCATGGTGGTAGAAAGTGCGCATTACGGTATTCCACTCGGCAAGCGGAACAAACAACTCTGGGCGCCAATGCGCCTCGTGATCGGGCTCGGCCTGCTCATTCCGCTCGCCGGTTTTAGCGGCGCACAGATGCTCGTCATGCAGGTCACACGCATGGGCTCGGCGCTGGCCAGCAACGCCTGGAATGCCTTCGCCGACGAGGTGCAGGCCAAGAAACTGACCTTGCATGGCAGCGCCATCATCGACCCAACCGCGACCATCGCCCATCTTGTGGCCACCGGAATCTGCGTCAAATCCTACGAAATCGTCTATTCAGGCATGGCAACCGAGCACATGCTGCCCTTCGTCATGAACAACCCCTACCTCCTTATCAAGGAAGAACCGGGCAAGAATATCTCGCGCCGCCTGTTCCAGGCCAAACTCGGGACCGACAGCAAACTATTGCCCGTGACTTGTGGTGAACTGACCTGGCTGGAACCCGATACGGTGCGCGATAGCACGACGATGGCCAAGGTGGGGCAGCGTTTCGCCAAAGCGCATTTTGAAGCGATCCAGGTCGTTCAACTCGGCGCGCTCGACCTCGGCGGCAGCCTCGCGCTTGGCTCGCTCGGCGTTTTTAATAATGCGGAAGCCACTTATAGCGCCAGCTTCAGCAAACTGATCGAGGATTACCGTGACCGCTTTTTACAGGAACTGCGGGCCGATGGCATCACCATCGACAAATACGGCAACATTGCCGCAGTGAGTGAAGAATCGACGACGCCGATTGGCCCTTTCGGCTGGCTCATGGCGGGCACGGCGCTGCAGAAATTCGCGCTGACCGACACCATGCTGATTACGCCTGAGCTTTCGGTGCCGGTCGTGAATTTTCATTATCCACTTTTTGCCGCCACCAACGACAAGGCGACGCTGCAACTCGCGCGGGGGCTCAGCTTCGCGCATCTGCTGCTGCAACCTTATGACCCGGAAACACCCGATGCGCTGTGGTTCAACCCGACCATCGATCACGGTAAAGGCCCGGTCAAACAGGCGCTGACCATGACCGCGAATGTTCTGGCCCGGCATGAAAAGGCGCATGGCGATCGCGGATTGCTCGATCTTGGCCTTGACGCCAGCAATGGCGAGAATATCGGTTTATTCAAACCGATCGCACTTGGGTTCAAAGCGCTCGACCTTTCCGATCAATTTTGGGCGATGGCCGAATGGTCGCCGCGCGCCAACAGCCCCGTGTTCGGCCCGGCCATCATTTTCGGCAATCTCGCGCAATCCGTGAAAGCAGCTCTGCTGGCCGCCAACCCGCGCTTCGATGCCGCTCTGCTGGGGCCCCAAACCTTGTCCGATATCGACCAGCCCGCCGATTTCGCGCGCTATCTGCTGGGCCTGCTCGGGCTCGTCATGTTCCTGCCCGCCGTCATGCTGGTTTTCCTGTTGCCGCTCATTCCGATCATGCATTTCGCCTATGGCGGATTAATCTGGTTGATGGCCGTCTTTCAAGGCATCGCGGCCGCGCCGCTCTGGGCGCTGACCTTCCTGTCGATGCGCGGCGATGAGTTTATCCCGCCCGGCTCCAAGCTTGGGCTGGCTTTAATCCTCAACATCTTCCTGCGCCCGATTTTGATGGTCGTAGGGTTCATAACCGCACTATTGCTCATGCATGTTGGTTTCGGCGTGCTGGAAGCAAGCCTGCAACTCTTCAGCTTTGACGGCCTGCAAGGCAGCAAGACCCTTTATTCGCTCGGCGCGCTCGCCGTACTACTGGTTGACCTGCTGCTTTGCTTCGCCATCACCAATGGCAGCATGAAATGTATCAGCCTGTTTCCGGATTTCGCCCTGCGCTGGCTTGGTTCGGCCGCAGGCGGCGCCGGAGCGGACGACAGTGTGTCGGCATCCTCCGCGCTCGGCGGTACAACAGCAGGCAGCAGCAGCACAGCAGCAACCACATCAGCCTCAGCCGGCCAAGCTGCAGCCGTTGGCGGAGGCATAAGCTCACAGGCTATAAAGGAACAGCAAATCTGGCAGCGCAAATTACTTGGCGTGCTGGAACAACTCGCCGGCCAAAGCGGCAGCGGCGATACCGTTGGCAGTGCGCTACGCAATGCTGGGCTTTTTGCCCATCTCAGCGACAAGCCGGATCAGGCACGCGGAGACAGCACCAAGTCCGTTCAGGCAACCAATGCCAACGCTACCGCCAGCGTGAATACGACAGGTGATGGAGTCGGCAGCACTGCAGCCGGGTCAACAGCGAACCTCGCCAAAAAAGATCCACGTGAAAGCGGCTCGACAGTGCCCTCAGAACACGACGAGCGGATGGCGCAAGTTGTGCGCGGCAATCCGAACGATAAAAGCTGATTAGCGCAGGCGCTTACGGCTTGCACCGGCATAGGCGAGCGCCGGAGTCCGGTGGGCCTGCATCGCAAGCGCAATCAGCTGATAGAGGCTCTTCATCACCCGCAGCCGCAGGCTGTTGAGACGCATCAGGCGCAGCGCGCTGCCGCCGCGGCGCTCGTTATCAATCAATTGTTGCAGCTTCGAGGCCCGGAACAGCAAAGACGTGAATTTACGCTCGATGGCATTGGAAAACATTGCAACTCCTCCGATCATTATGGACTTAACGCCGCCATGCCGCGACATGGCGTGCACAGAACGATCCGACATCACGGATGGAAAAGAATACAGCCGTCAGAGGGGCCCGGTCTCGTTTGCCCTTATGATATGGGGATGGTGTCGCGGCTAAACAAGGGGCCGGCGCCGATTTTTCATGGCCGGTCAAACGGCAGGTTTGGGCTGCGCCTTGGGCAGCAAAACTCCCTGCGGGTGAACCAGCAGCGCCGGCCAGACCGTTTCAGCGATAAAATAGAGCTTCACCGTCAGCGGCCGCCCTACCTCCGGCTTCCAGCCCTGCGGCGGGACGAATTGCATGGCCCAGCCCTTGCCATCGGCGAGCCGAACGATGCCGTTATAATGCACCGTCTCGTCGCCCTCCGTGATACTGATGACGACCTGCCCGTCCTGACTGCGCCCCGAGCGCCACGCTTTCGCCGCCTGCTGCATGTGGCGCATCGTGCCACGGCAGGCGAACCCAATCCCGCCGATCATCGCTGCCATCAAGACAAAGAACCAAGTATTCTTGGCATAAGAAACGGCGATCAGCCCGATGCAGATCGCGGCCAGGCCAAACGCCACGCGCCGGGCAAATTCCGGATTCCCAATGGTTTGCAAATTCTTGAGCTGCTGTTCAAGCGTCATGTCCAAGCCTTTTGCCGCTGGACACGCTTGTATCAGTAAAAACTTAAGAAACTCCCTTCGCCGCGTCAAATGCTGCAAGCGAGCTTCAACAGCCGAGGAATCTCGCTGGCCATAGCTTGATAACCAGTCTGGGTCTTACTGTAAAACGCTACCGGACGCTGACACTCCAATGGTAGAACCTTCGGCGTGAAGTCCTCGGGTTCCATACTCAATATGGCGACGGGCGTCGTTGATCCTTGGGCTTTGAGGTCGGCCAGCAGCGAGAGGCTACCATCGCGCTTGCGGGTCGGAAAACGTTCGTCGCCCGTATAACGCCCGTCCGTAATGATGAGATCGAACTGCACGCCCTTATCGAGAACGCGTTTGGCCGCAAAATAATTCTCACAAGCTGTAACCTCGTGCCCAGCCTGCCGAAACGCCATCGCATAAGGCACGCGATAAATGGCCTTGTCTTCAACATACAGAATAGATGCCATTGCTCATAATCCTCAAACGCCATCAACCATGCGGCACCAGGCCTTCGGCGATATATTGCGGAATGCTGGCCGCCACTTCACGCGGCCGATGGTCAAGCTTGTGCAGGATATGCAGCGGACGGCTGCATTGCGGCGGATAGGGGTTGGCATGCAGAAATTCCGGCGCGCCGCTCAACACGACGACCGGCATGGTCAGCCCAAGCAGTTTATGGTCGTGCAACAGGCAGGCGCTGCCCGCATATTTATGGTGTGTGCCTTCCTTGAAGCGCTTGCCGTCCGCAGGATACTGACCGTCGGAAACGATGAGATCGAACGGCTTTTTCTTGTCCGGCGACTCCTTGAGCGCAGCACGGGCGCTCAGGTAATCCACACATTCCGTCACCTCATGACCGGCAGCTTGAAAAGCCGTAACATGGAAAAAGCGATGATCCGGATCATCCTCGACATATAATATACGCGCCATAATCTTCCCTTCGCGCCGGACAGCCCGGCCAGCTCATTTTACGGCGCTTTTCATCCACCACCAAGCGCAGCAAATACTTGCGCAATCGCGATTTTTCCTGCAAAAACAATATTATGAGCAAAGTTAACGTCCGTATGGCCCCCTCGCCCACCGGTTTGCTGCATATCGGCAATGTCCGCGCGGCGCTCTTCAATTGGCTGTTTGCCCGCAAACATGGCGGCAGCTTCATGCTGCGTCTCGATGATACCGACCAGGAACGGTCACGTGAGGACCTCGCGCAGTATATCGAGCGCGACCTGCGCTGGCTTGGCCTGGAATGGGATCGTTTTGCCCGCCAGTCCGACCGGCTCGACCGCTACCGCGAGGCATTAGAACAACTCAAGAGCAAGGGCCGCGCGTATCCTTGCTATGAAACGCCGGAGGAACTGGCACTCAAGCGCAAGACGCAGCTGGCCCGCGGCCTGCCACCCATTTATGACCGTGGCGCGCTCAAGCTGACGGGGGTTGAAAAGCAAAAGCTCGAAGATGAAGGCCGCCGCCCGCACTGGCGCTTCCTGCTCTCCGACGAAGAAGTGGTGTGGGAAGACGGGGTGCAGGGCCGCAAGGTGTTTGCCGCCAGCGCGCTATCAGACCCGGTTCTGGTGCGCGAAGACGGGGTTCCGCTCTATACATTCTGCTCCGTGGTAGACGATATCGATTTCGGCATCACGCATATCATCCGTGGCGAAGACCATGTCACCAACACCGCTGTGCAGCTGCAGATCTGGCACGCCATCTTCGGCTTCCCGGCACCGGTTTTCGCACACTTCCCGCTACTCGTGAGCGGCGACGGCATCGAAATGAGCAAACGCCTCGGCACGCTCTCCATCGCCAGCATGCGCGACGACATGGGGCTGGAAGCCATGGCCATCAATGCGCTCGTCGCGCGGCTCGGCACGTCCGATCCGGTCATTCCGGCGACGTCGCTTGCTGACCTCAT
>JBDHTV010000099.1:0-6768 GCA_039808825.1 Bdellovibrionales bacterium
TGTATGTATATCCAGCTTTTCCAGCGCCTGCGCCGTGCGCGGGCCGACGCCGGGCAGGCTGCCCGTGGCGGCAAAGAGCGGGAAAAGGATGGCGGGACGCATGGCGGGATTATAAGATGGCGGCTGTGGCGGCGGAAGCGGGTTTGATAAGGGTTACAAGATGGATGTGAATGGAGCGGTTGTGGCGGCGCAACGGGAAAGGCTTAGGTTCCGCAGCCATCACCGCGGTACGAAGGAGATGGATTTGCTGCTCGGCAGTTTCGCCGCGCGACATCTCGACGGGTTCAGCGCGGCGCAGCTCGCGGAATATGACGCGTTGCTTGGCGAGCAGGATCAGGATCTTTATGACTGGCTGCTGGGGCGCGGCCTTCCAGCAGAAAGCAAGCTGACTTCGGTCATGCGGCTCTTTTTGCAGCACAAATTCGCGGGCTGAAAGCCGCGGTTTACGGGGAAAAACAGGCCTGTTATAACCCCGCCCATGTTGGAAACGGTGGAATTTGTTACAGGCAAACCGCTGACGTTGGCGGGCTGCCCGGCGGGCTATGATGCGCGCGTGCTGGCGGAGCTGGCGCGCCGCGCGGGCGGGCAGACGCTCGTCCATATTGCGCTCGACGATCTGCGCGCGGCGACGCTTGCCGACGAGTTGGGTTTCTTTGCGCCCGATGTGACGGTGCTGCCGCTGCCGGCCTGGGATTGCCTGCCTTATGATCGTGTGTCGCCAAGCGCGGCCATCACCGGGCGGCGGATCGCTACGCTGGCGGCGTTGTTGCAGCCGAGCCTGCAGCCGCGGCTGGTGCTCACCACGGTGGCGGGTATTGCGCAGCAATTGCCATTGCCTGAGGCGTTCCGCACGGTGAGCCTGAGCCTGCAACCCGGCGTGCAGTTGCCGATGACACAAATTCAGGCCTATTTGGTTGGGCAGGGTTATCACCGCACCGATACGGTGCGCGAGGCGGGCGAGTTTGCGGTGCGCGGTGGTATTGTCGATCTGTTCCCGTCGGGCGCAGAAGCCCCGGTGCGTATCGACTTCTTCGGCGACGAGATCGAGAGCCTGCGCGCTTTCGACCCGCTGACACAGATCACAACCGAGCCGGTCAAGACGCTGGCGCTGCATCCGATGAGCGAAATCCGTTTCGACGATACGGCGCGCGAACTGTTCCGCACGCAATATCGCAGCCTGTTTGGCGCGGTGCAGGGCGCGGACCCGCTCTATGAAGCGGTCAGCGAGGGCAGGCCGTTCCCCGGCATGGAACATTGGCTGCCACTGTTTTACGACAAGCTTGGCACCTTGTTTGATTATCTGCCCGAGGCTTGGGTCAGCCGCGACTGGCAGGCCGACGAAGCGCACAAGGCGCGGCAGACGCAGATCGACGATTTTTATCAGGCACGGCAATCGCTCTATGAAGCCGAGAAGAAGCAGAAGCGCGCCAATGCGGCGGCGATCGTTTATAAACCGGTGCCGGTCGCACAGCTTTATCTGACGCCGCAAGCGCTCGGCAAATTGCTGCACAGTCATGTGGCGTTGCAGCTGTCGCCCTTCGCGGCGGTGGAAGGGGCGGTCAATATAGTCGATTGCGGGGCGCGGCGCGGGGCGGATTTTGCCGCGGCGCGGACGCAGCAGGACAGCAACAGCCTGTTCCTGGCGCTGCAGGAGACGGTCAAGCAGCATCAGCAGGCCAACCGGCGCGTGGCGCTGGCCTGTTACAGCAACGGCGCGCGCGAGCGGCTGGTCGCGATGGCGCGCGAGCATGGCGTGCTGTTCAATATTGCTGACGATTTCATGGCGTTGCGCAAGCAGCCGCAGGCGAGCGCGGGCGCGATTATCCTCGGGCTTGAACATGGTTTTGTCAGTAGCGAGCTGGCCATCATCACCGAGCAGGACGTGCTCGGCGAGCGGCTGATCCGCAAGCCGCGCAAGCATCGTGCTTCCGACCCGTTCCGGCTTGAGCTGGGCGCGCTCAATCTCGGCGACCTTGTCGTGCATAGCGAGCATGGCGTCGGGCGCTATGAGGGGTTGGAGACGCTGCGTGTGGCTGGAACCCCGGCGCATGATTGCCTCAAGCTGATTTATGACGGCGGCGACAAGCTCTATGTGCCGGTCGAAAATCTCGATGTGCTGACGCGCTATAGCGCCGATGGCAGCGGCGCGGTGCTCGACAAGCTTGGGGGCACCGGCTGGCAGGCGCGCAAGGCGCGGGTCAAGAAACGGCTCAAGGATATGACCGAAGCCCTGCTCAAGATCGCGGCCGAGCGCGCGACGCGGGAAGGCGAGCGCATCGAGGCGGTGGCCGGGACGTTTGACGAGTTCTGCGCACGCTTCCCTTATCCCGAAACGGAAGACCAGGCGCAGGCGATTGCCGATGTTGCGGTCGATCTGGCCAGCGGCAAGCCGATGGACCGGCTGATTTGTGGCGATGTCGGCTTCGGCAAGACGGAGGTGGCGCTGCGCGCGGCGTTCCTCGCGGCGCAGGCCGGGTTGCAGGTCGCAGTCGTCGTGCCGACGACGCTGCTGGCGCGGCAGCATTATAACAATTTCATGCGGCGTTTCGCCGGTTTTCCGTTCCGCATCGCGCAGCTCTCGCGTTTCGTCAGCGCGAAAGAAGCAACGCAGACCAAGCAAGCGATGCGCGACGGCCAGGTCGATATCGTCATCGGCACCCATGCGCTGCTCGCCAAAGAAATCGGCTTTAAGCATCTCGGGCTTGTGATCATCGACGAAGAGCAGCATTTCGGCGTCAAGCAAAAGGAGCGGCTCAAGCAGTTCCGCAGCGAAGTGCATGTACTGACGCTGACCGCGACCCCGATTCCGCGCACGCTGCAGCTGGCGCTCGCCGGGGTGCGCGAGCTTAGTCTTATCACGACGCCGCCGCTTGATCGGCTCGCGGTGCGGACCTTCGTGCTGCCCTACGATCCGCTCGTGGTGCGCGAGGCGATCATGCGCGAGCATTTCCGCGGTGGGCAGGTCTATTATGTCTGTCCGCGCATCGAGGACTTGGCCGAGCTCGAAGCGGGCTTGCGGGAGCTGGTGCCGGAGGTGAAGTTCGTCACGGCCCATGGGCGGCTGGCGGCCGCGACGCTCGACGATATCATGACCGCGTTCGACGCCGGGCAATATGACGTGCTGCTCGCGACCAATATCGTCGAATCCGGGCTCGATATCCCGAATGCCAATACGCTGCTCATCCATCGTGCCGACATGTTTGGCTTGAGCCAGCTTTACCAGCTGCGCGGCCGGGTAGGGCGCGGCAAGCAGCGCGGCTACGCCTATTTCACCTATCCGGCGCAACAGGCGCTGTCCGAGACGGCGCAGAAGCGGCTTGAGGTCATTCAGACGCTCGACCAGCTTGGCGCCGGTTTCCAGCTCGCGAGCCATGACATGGATATTCGCGGCTCCGGCAATCTGCTCGGCGAAGAGCAATCCGGCCATATTCGCGAGGTCGGCATTGAGCTCTATCAACAGATGCTTGAAGACGCGGTGGCGACGGCACGCGCGGGCGGGCATAAACAGGCCGTGGAAGACTGGACGCCGCAGATCAATCTCGGTGTGCCGGTGCTGATACCGGAAGATTACGTCGCCGATCTGCATGTCCGGCTCGGGCTCTATCGGCGTATTGCTGAACTTGTCGATCAAAGCGAGATCGACGCTTTCGCGGCGGAACTCACCGACCGGTTCGGGCCGCGCCCGGCGGAGGTCGATAACTTGTTGCATACCATCGCGGTCAAACAGATATGCAAGCAGGCGCAGATCGCGCGCGTCGATGTCGGGCCCAAAGGCGCCGTGCTCGCGTTCCATAATAATAGCTTCGCGCGGCCTGAAAAGCTGATTGCCTGGCTCAACCAGCAGAGCGGTACCGCCAAGCTGCGGCCTGATCAGCGGCTTGTGCTGGTGCGGGCGTGGGATGCGCCCGATGAAAGATTGCGGGGATTGCGGTTGTCACTGAGCCAGCTTGCCGATCTGGCGGCTTAATATTTCTCCCTCAAACGCCGGGCGCAGGCCTCCGGCCTGCTGGGCTTCGCGCAAAAAGTTGCGCGGGCGCTCAACGCGCCACCTCAATCCGGTCAAATCTGTTGCACGGATTTTACCGGATCTCGGAATAGATTCTGCTTTAACGGCGGGCGGGGGCTCTGTGACCTGCGTGGCTTCGCTGTTGAATCCCCCAGACGAGGTGGTTAATGTTTATCGAATCTTTCGATTCGTCTCCCTTTGCCGTGATTGAAACCACATGACGCAGGATTATGTGCAGGATAAAGCGCAACGCGCGCTCATCGCCACGCAGGGTGATGAAGAAGCGGCGCAGAAGCTGCTGATCGCTTGGGCCGTGCGCGACCAGACGTTGCTGCTGGGGCTTGCTAAGGCGCATCTCAAGGTATTGGCCAAGACGGCGCTCGCGCAGGCAGCGCAGGCTATGGTCAATGCGCCGCAACGCAAGGAGCCGTTGCCGACCGGGGTTTTGACGCGGTTGATGAATCAGGTCGGTGTCCGGCGCACGGCACCGGAAGAGGCGGCGGAGCTGTCCGTGCTTGACCCGGTGCGGCAGGCGCAGACCTGGCAAACCATCGCCGAGTCCTTCAAGAAAAAAACTTAGAAACTTATTACTAAATTACGGTAGAAAATCTTTGGTTAGTGTGCCTTTAAGCATACATAGCCGGAATTATTTTCTGCTGCATATGAGAGTATGGAATGAACGCAGGAGTTGCAAGCTTGCGGTAAGAATTCCGGATTAGGCTGCATGCTTGGTGTGTGTCTGTCCTTGGAAATCCGGCAAACAGGTGTGCTGGTGGCGTTGATGAGCAGAAAATTCGTCGGTATTGGCCGTATCGGGAATCCACCCGTATTGGTTGCGCGTTTTCTCGTCGCGCTCACGGGGCAATCCTATTACATGACGCTCGAAGAATTGTGCGACTGGATCGAAAACCAAATGGCCTCGGGGTTTTACTATACTGCCCGTAAAGCCATTGCGGTTGATCGTGAAGGGTTGATGACGCTGATCGAAGCGCAACGTAAATTGCTGGCGGGGCGCATTGTGGCCGAGAAATTCCCGCTCATCACGGGTGGTGAAACGCCGTTCACCGAATTTGTCAAGGTCGCGCCCGAGAGTATTCTGCCGGCAGCGAAAGAAGCTTAATCAGATCGGCGGCACTGCCTTGAAAAAGCAGCTAGGGGCGCCGGTATGGCAGGCGGGGCCGGTCTGCGCCACTTGCAGCAGCAGCGCATCGCCATCACAATCGAGCGCCACACCGCGCAGTGCCTGCACATGGCCCGAGGTCGCGCCTTTGCGCCAAAGTTCCTGCCGGGAGCGCGACCAGTACGTTACATCGCCGGTCTGCATGGTCAGGCGTAGCGCGTCGGCATTCATCCAGGCCAACATCAGCACCGCGCCGGTTTGATGGTCCTGCGCAATGACCGGAATGAGGCCCTTGCCGTCAAAGGCAATTTCCGTGAGCAGATTTGCAATCTGCTCAGGCTGATAGGTGGTTTTGCTCATGCGGTTATCTGCATATCCTGCGGCGCGCGCTGTGGCAAGTTGCCCACCAGGTGCGGCACGATCTGGCCCATCGCGTTGATCAGGCGGCTGACCCAGGCATCGCTGACGGGCAGATCGCCTTCATAAAGCGCAATGGCGAAGCGCTCGCCCGGCGCAAAACGGTTGACGTCCTGCCGCGCTTCGGCGAGCAAATTGGCTTTGCGGAAGAAGGCGAGCGGTGGCAGCCGATGCGCATCGGCGAGATGGGCGGCGAGCAGCCCGATGACATCCGGGCCGAGCTGCAGCAAATGTTCGCGGTCTTCGCTGGGCAAGGCCAGGCGCGCGCGCGCTTCCTGATTGGCGGCGTCAATGACCGGCGCGGTATCGAAGGCGGCGGCGATGGCATAGATGCGGCCCTCGCAATGCAGTGATTTGTCGCCGTTATTGAAGCCGCCGATAGCGAGCAGATCGGCCATCGTGCGCGCGACGCGGATGCTGCCGCTGGATTGGGCGAGGAACAGGGCCGCTTCGGCATCGAGCCGGGTCTGGGTATGGTAGATGCTGTAGAAAATGGCGAGCGCTTCCGGCACTTGTGTGCCAAGCATGTCGAACTGACCGGCGAAGCTCGCGTCACAATCCCGATGATTGCGGCAGAAATGCTGGATCGCGGCCGCAGTCAGGGGGAGGGCTGCCCCGGCGAAATCCGGTGCGCCAAAGCCGCAGATGGCTTGAACGGCATCCCAATCGCCCGCGATCTCAAGATCAAGCCGGGCATCGACGGCTTCCTGCACAACGGTCCGCAGTGGGCGCGCGTGGTTCAGATCGAGCTGCCGCCGGGTCAAGCGGTTGACCACCGACAAAAGCCAATCGCGCTGCGCTAAGGGCGCAGCATTCGGTATTGGCTGTGGTACGGCTTCGATCAAGGCGGGGCCCCGGTGCGCGGGTTGATTGATTCGTTATCCACAGAATCTTAAAAACGCCGATTCGTAAAGTTAACAAGTATTAGGAATTTTATTAATATTTGTTCATGAACTGTGATTCCAAACACACAGTGTGGTTGTGGACAACTTGTGGATATGATGTGCACAAATTGAGTATTTAGTAGAGAATTTGGATTCAAATGACTGATTTTAATATGTTCTTAAGTGATTATTAAACTGTTGCATTTAGGAGTCGATGCTTCGTTGGTTTGGCACCGGCCATGAGGGTGGCTGGGCCAGGCAGACGATCTGGCAACGCTGGACAGCCTGAGGGCTGCAATAACTGGGCAAGGCGTGGTATAAGAGGTCATGGAAATCCCGGG
>JBDHTV010000100.1:0-6704 GCA_039808825.1 Bdellovibrionales bacterium
CACGACCTTGCCGTCCTTATAGAGCTTGAACGCCGGGATCTGGGTAATCCCCGCCTTGCTCGAGGTGATCGGCGCTTCCTCGACATTCATTTTGGCGATCGTGACCGTGCCTTGCATGTCGGCGGCCAGCTCTTCCAGCATCGGCGCGGCGGCGCGACAAGGCGGGCACCATTCGGCCCAGAAATCCACCAGCACGGGGACGCTGGCCTTGGTCACGAGCTCTTCGAAATTGCTGTCATTCACTTCAATCGTATTTTGCCCCATGGCGTTACCCTTTCTTGTCTGATGCTGTTAATTTAGGGCGGCGGGGTAAAACGGTCAAGGCGGGCTCTGTTTTATAAGCCCCTCAACGGCGGGCGGCTCCCGTGCTCACAACCCGCTCAAGCGCCGCGGGGCGATGGCCCACCTCAGCCATCCGATCTGTGCCACGGAGTTCAGCTGGCTTCGGATTACTATGCTGCAGACGGATTATTTGCCTGCAATGGCAAGATTATTCGCCGCCAGCCCCTCGGTCTCATCCGGCACTTCCTGCAGGCTGGCATTATATGTCCAGAGCAGGAAGCAGCGCACCTGATGCCGCGGGTAAATCTGCCGCAAAATGGCGCGATAGGCCGCCATTTGCCGCCGGTAGGCCAGCGGCACCGGCGCGCCGGCGGTGGGCGGCGGGCGGTTGGTTTTATAGTCGAGCACCAGCACTTCCGTCGCCGTGACCACGAGCCGGTCGAGCTGGCCGCTCACCATCGCGGCGGTGCCGTCGGGCTGCGTCACCCAACCCATGAGCGGCACCTCGGCCCGGCTGCCCGGCGCGAACAACGCGGCATAGGCCGGATGCCGCAACAGGCGCAGCGCCTCCTCCGCCAGCAGCTCGACCTCGGCGGCCTCAGCGCCCTGCGCCGCGAGGAATTGCCGGGCAATCGCATCTTGCTGCGCGGCGGGCAGATCGGGCAGATATTGCAGCAGCTGGTGCATGAGACGGCCGCGCCGGAAGCTTTGCTGTCCGGCGGCACTGGACGGCGAAGCCGCCACTTCGTCGGCACCGAGCTGCGACGGGTTCAAGGGGCGCACAACATTCTCCGGCATCGCTGGTCGTGTCGCCCAATCCGGCAATGGCACGGGCGTGGCCACGCGCGCCGTGGCGGCAGGTTTCGCCGCCAGACCGGCATCGCGCCATTCCCGCAGCGGCTGGCCCGGGGCCGCCGTCGCGTCATCCGGCACGGCGCAGCCGCGGCGGATGCATTCATACCAGCTTTCATCGAAAGCCTGCGGCAGTTTGGCGCCATGATAGCCGTGGATATGCAGCTCGCTTTCGGCACGAGTGAGCGCGACATAAAGCAGGCGGCGATATTCCTGCAGCTGCGCCGTGCGCGCCGTCTGCAACAGCTGTTCCGCCAACATGTCGCGCGTTTCCGCCGCACCGCCGCAATAATAGGGCAGGCCGGTCTCGGCATCCCATTGCAGCATGGACAGCTCCTGCGCGCGCGGCGCGCCCGTGGTATCCGGCAGCAGCACAAGCGGCGCCTGCAAGCCTTTCGCGGCATGGACGGTCATGATGCGGACCTCGCCCGCCTGCTGCTCAAGCGCGCGCTTGATCTCCGCCTCATCGCGCAACATGCACTGCAGGAAATGCTGCAGACTGTCGGGCTGCTGCAGGCCGAAACGCTGCGCCTGGTTGAGCAAGGCATCGAGCGGATCAAGAATGTCATGCCCGAGCCGCGCCAACATGACCTGCTTGCCCGAGACACCCGCCGGGCAGGGCTGCTGCAGCAACAGGCTCAGAAAATCATAGCTGCTGCCGTAATCGGCGCGCGCCAGCACCGCGCGCAGCCAATGCACACTGGCGGCATGCTCCGGCCGCTGCTGCAACTGCTGCCACAGGCTTTCCGGCCGCGCGACGCAGGCTTCCTCCAGCGCCGTTTCATCGAGGCCGATGAAGGGACCGCGCAGGACGCAAGCGAGGTTCAGGTCGTCTTCCGGCAACAAGGCGAACTGGATCAGCGCCAGCAGATCCTTGACGCAGAGCGCGTCGCGCAGCAACAGGCGGTCGACGCCCGAGACCGGCACCTGCCGCGCCTTGAGCGCGCGGATCAGCGCGGGCACCAGCGCGTTGCGGCGGCGCACCAGCACCATGATGTCGCCGGGACGCAAGGGCCGCACGGTTTCGCCGCCGCCTTCCCGCACCGCGACCGGACGCTGCGCGGCGAGCCAGTCGGCGATCTGCTGCGCGAGCTGTTCGGCCAGCGCCGCGACCGGCGTGCGCATGAAGCTGTAATCATCCGGCACCTGCCAGACCGTGCCCACGGCGCGGTCGGACGGCGTCTGCAACGGCCAGAAGCTCACCCAGCCCGGCGTCTGTGTCCGGCTCGCGCTATGGCGCACCGGTACCGCGCTGACCCCCGCCTGCGCGCCGGGCGGCGCGAACACGGCATCGACCTGTTGCAGCACGCGCGGCGCGGAACGAAACGAAACATCGAGCTGCAGCGCGACAAAACGCTGGCGCGCGGCTTTGATCTGCGCGGCAAAAAAGGCGCGCATGGCATGGAATTGCGACGGATCGGCATGTTGGAAACTATAGATCGACTGTTTCTCGTCGCCGACGACGAACAAGGTGCGACCGGCGCGCGCCGCGCCCTGCCCGGCGAAGAACTCCGCCGTCAGCGCCTTGATGATGCGCCATTGCAGCGGGCTCGTATCCTGCGCCTCATCAATCATGATATGGTCAAGCCCGCCATCGAGCTTCCACAGCACCCAGGGCGCGACGCCGGCGCGCGCGAGCAGCATGGCGGTCTGGGCGATGACATCGTCGAAATCGAGCGCGGCGGCCTGCGCCTTGCGCGCGGCATAGCTCTCCTGCTGGGCGCGCGCGAGCGTGAGCAGCTGCGCCGTGGTCGCCGCGCGCTGCAGCCGGTTGCACGTTTCGCGCACCGTCTGGATTGCGGCAGCCTCCTGCCCTAGCGCGACGGCGAGTTCCGGCTGCGCGTCCTGCTCGGCTTTGAGCAACAGTTTGGCGCGCGGCGTCAATTTGTCGGTCAGGAAGATTGTCTGATAATCGGAAAAACAGGCAACGCGCGCCGCGACCGGCAACGCCAGCCAACCTTGCAGCGCGGCCGCGACATCAGGCTTGCCGCCCGCCTGCTTGAGCGCGGCATATTGCGTCAGCATATCATGCGGCAAACGCGGTGTGGCGCAAAATGCGGCCAGCAATTGTTCCGAGGTTTGCGCCGGGTCGAGCAAAGCGTGGCGATAGAGCGCGTCATGCAGCGCCTCAACCGTGGGATATTGCGCGCACAGCGCCGTGAGCTTCGGCGCGTCATGCAGCGCCTGGCGCAGCAGCTCCTGCACCTTATCGACCGTCAGCGCGCCGACCAAGGCGGCCCAGGCGGCTTGCGCCGCGGCAGGGCCGTTTGCCAACAGATCGGCCAGCGCGGCTTCGCGCAGGGCCAGCGCCGCACTTTCCTCCAGCACCGTGAAGTGCGGCGCGACGCCGGCTTCGAGCGGAAAACGCGCGAGAATCTCCTGCGCGAAGGCATGGAACGTCTTGATGCGCAAGCCGCCGGGACAATCGAGCACGGCAGCAAACAAAGCCCGCGCCCGTGCGCGGAACGGGGCCAGCTGCGCCGCCTGCCGCACATGGGTCAGCGCGACCAATTCGGCGTCGAGCGTCTCTTCCGGACACACGGCCCAGCGGCTCAACCGCTCCGTAACACGCGCGATCATCTCGGCGGCGGCAGCCTGCGTATAGGTCAGGCAGAGGATTTTCTGCGGCAAGGTTCCGGCGAGCAGCAGACGCACGAAACGGTCGATCAAGACCTTGGTCTTGCCGGATCCGGCGGAGGCCGAAACCCAGGCGGAGAGCCGGGGATCGGCGGCGATGGATTGGGTGCGCGTGGCACGGCGCAGCGGATCGTGGCGCGCGGTCATTCGACCTCCGCTTCGGTGACAAGGCCCCATTCATCCATGCGGCCCAGATGGCGGTAATCATCGAAGCGCGGCACGAATTCCGGCTGCGGCACGACGAGATAGGGCGTCGCCGGGTCAGCATAACGGCGCAGCATCGCCGCCAGCTGTTCTTCCGCCGCCGCGATCAGCGCGGGCGCATCCTTGAGCGGCCGAAGCTCCTGCGCGCCGCTCCGTCCGGCGATCTTGTAATAAAGCAAGTCCGCCACCGGCGCGCGCGGCACGGCGGCAAAGACGCCATGCTGCAGCATCGCGCCGAGCAGCGGCATTTGCGGTTCAATGCCCGCCTTGACCTGCGCGTCGGTCGGAACATGGCCGGTCTTGTAATCGATCAGCGTCAGTCCGCCCGCGCCGTGGTCGATGCGGTCGGCACGGCCCACGATATGATAGGTCGTGCCGTCGAGCGGCAATTGCCAGACACCCTGCTTTTCGAGCGCGAGCGGCTGTCGCGCGGCGCGCACCGCCGTCTCGGTTTCCGCCAGCCACTGCGCGAGCAGCCGCCATTGCACCGACCAGGTCGCATAAAGCAACGGCTCGTCGCGATAGGCCTGCAAGGCGACGTCGCCTGCCGTCAGCAACTGCTGCAAGAAACCGTCAGGCCCCGGCCAATCGGCGGCGCAGGCCGTCATCACCGCTTCAAGCACGTCATGCACCAGATTGCCGAAATCGGCGCGGCTCAGCTCCGGGTCCAGCGCCTCGAGCGCGCGCAGGCGCAAGATGTGTTTGGCGTAGAAGCCATAAGGATTGCAGCGCCACGGGCCGATTTCGGTCACGCTGAAGCGCGCCGGGCGGCGGGCGGCAGAAGGCCGCGGCGCAGGCCGCGGCATGGGCTGCACGCGCGGCGCGGCATCGAGCGCCTGCGCCCAGTGCTGCCACGGTTCCTCTGACTGTAAAGCCGTTTCCGGCCAGCCCAGCGCGGCGCGCAGGGTCTCGCAGCGCAGAATGAAGCGCGACGGCGCGGCGGGCTGGCCGTCGAGCTTGCGCGACCAGGTGATCAGCACGCGGCCGCGCGCCGCAAGCTGAACGAAATCATGCGCCGCCTGCCCGACCGCACGCTCCGGCGCAGGCAAGGTGCAGGCCGCCCGCATCGGGCGCGAAAGCCACGGGTCCGGCGTGCCGCCGCCGGGCCAGCGCGCCTCGTTCATGCCGCCGAGTATAACGATATCGGCGTGCTGCAAGCGCGCCTCCAGCGGCCCCAGAATACTCAAGCGCGGATGCAAGCCGAAGGCCGGGCGCAAAGTCGCTTCAGTGAGCCAACTGCGGCACAGCGCCGGAAACTCGCGGCCATGCGGCAGGCGACAGGGCATGGCTGCCACCTGCAATTCGTGCAATAGCGCCGCGACGGCGGCGCCTGCCTCGCCGCACCACAAGCGCGTAGCGCCGTCCGCGTCGGGCGCGGCGGCCACGGTTTCCGCCGCCTGCAGCTGGGCTTGCAACAAGGCGGCAAGCCCCACATCCTGCTGCTGCAGCATCTCCGTCAAAGGCTGCAGCGCCGCGCCAAGATGTTGCAGCAAATCCGCAATGGTTGCACGCTGGTCCGGCGTCAGCTGGCCGAGCGCCGCGACGTAAGGCAGCTGCTGCAGCGGTGTCCCCTGGCGGCGATGGCCGCGCCAGAACTGTATTTCTGCCAAGCGCGCGGCTTTCCGGCAAGCGGCGGGCGGCAAGCCCAGCGCCGTCAACGGATGCTTGAGCAAGGCGAGCAAATCAACAGCACCGGCATCGGGCGCCGCGGCGGCGAGCAGCAGTTGCAGGAACAGGCCGGGCGGCGTCTGCGCCAGCGGCTGACCGGCGGAATCGTCGATCGTGATGCCCCAGCGCTGGAGCGCGCCGACGACACGCGCGGCGAGCTGGCGGTCACGCGTGACCAGCATCGCGGTCTGTTCCGGCACGGCGAGCGCAGCGCGCAATTGCAGCGCGATGATTTGCGCCTCCTCGGCCTGGGTTTCGGCGGCGACACACGCGATATCCTGCAAGGCCGCCGCCGTCAGCACCGTTTGCGGTTCGCGCCACTGCGCCGTGGCGCGCGCGGGCAGCATGGCTTGATGCAGAAATTGCGTGCGTTCGGATGCCGACTCCGTGCCAAAGGGCCAGACGGCAACGGCGCGGCGCGGCAGGCCGCAACGGTGCAGCCATTGCTGCATGCTGTGCTGCGGGTGGGTTGGCTCGTCGCCAAGCGTTTCCCAGACGGTCTCCGGCATGGTCTGGTCAAGACCGGGCAAAATCACTGTGCCCTGCGGCAACGCCAGAACGGCCTGCAGCAACCGCGCCGTCGCGGGCTGCGAGGCGGTGGAGCCCGCCACGATGACGGGATAGTCGGGCGGCACGCGTTGCCACAGCGCGATCTGTTCCGCGACGAGGCGCTCGTGATGCGCGACCGGATCGAGCAGACCCTGCGTCGCGAGCAATTCCGGCCAGGCGCTGGTGATAATCTCGAGGAAAACCAGCGTCTGTTGCCAATGCTGCGCCAGTTCAGCAGGCACGATGGCGCGCAGTGCTTCCGGCGGCAGCTGATAACGCTGCATATCGTCTAGCAAAGTGGCGAGCGCGCCCGCCAACTGCCAGGCGCCGTCGGCGCTCAGACTCGCATCATGCTTTTGCACCAGCCGCATCAACAGGAGCTGACGCGGCACGGGGGCGATGGCGGGCGGTACGGTGAGCGGCGCGCCCGCTGCTGCCAACGCGAAGCCGAACGCGGCATCGTCGAAATCGCCGAGCGGCTGCAGGCGCGGCAGCAGCAGCGCGGCCTGCCG
>JBDHTV010000101.1:0-6594 GCA_039808825.1 Bdellovibrionales bacterium
CCGATCCCCGGAAGATTGACAGTGGTGTTGCCGACGGTAATGGCTTCAGACGCGACGACGAAGAACCAGCTGCCGGACATCGACATCATCGTGTTCCAGATCAGGCTGGGTACGCCGTAAGGCGCTTCCAGCCGCCAGAAGCGCTGCCAGGCGGAGAAGTGGAAATGGCGGCTCACCTCGTCGAGATCTTTCGGCACCGCCTTAAGCGACTGGTAGAACGAGAAGGCCATGTTCCATGCCTGGCTCGTGAAAATGGCGAAGATCGCCGCGCATTCCGCCCCCAGCTGGCTGCCGGGAAACAGATGCATGAAGAAGACAACCGTGAAAGTCAGGAAGCCGAGAATGGGCACCGATTGCAGAATATCGAGCGCCGGGACGATGACCATCTCAGCCTTGCGGCTCTTGGCGGCCAGCGTGGCGGCCACAAAGGTGAAGCCGAGCGAAACAAGAATGGCGGCAAACATCCGGGCTACGGTGCGCAGCCCATATTCGGGCAGCAGCGCCGGGTTGAGCGTGACCGGATGGGTGTTGAGGATGGCGAGCGGCGCTTCCATCTGGTGTGCGGTATGGGCTAGGATGGCCAGCGCCGCGCCCAGCACGACAAAGACCGCCAGATCATAACGATTGGGCAGGTTTTTGCGCAGACCCCGCGGCACGAAAGCCCCGGTTTGATGATGGACCGGCTGATTCATGCGCCCTTCATTTGCCTCTGCCCGGGTGAAGTCAAGGCTTTTCCCGGTTGGGGGGTGTTTTATGCTGCGGCAGGCAGTTTTTGCCCCGTGCCGGGCAAAAACGTGCATTTGCTTAAAATCCAATTCATCTTTACCGTTCCTTAAAGCCGCAAGGCGGAGAATCGCCATGGGTGGCAAAGGGCTGCCGGGGAGAGGCTATGGATAGTGGGCGTACCGACCTGATCACCGCGATCGGTGACAAGATGGAATGGCTGGCGGAGCGCCAGCGCATTCTCGCGCAGAATGTCGCGAACGCCGACACCGCGAATTTCAAGCCCAAAGACCTCGCGCCATACGATTTCAAGAACACGCTGGCCCAGGCGATGGTGGCGCCCGCCGTGACCAATCCGCACCATATCCTCGCCGGGCATCATGCCAAGCCTGGCGCGCAGGTGACGAAAGCCAAGACTTATGAAACCCTGCCTTCAGGCAACGCCGTCAACCTGGAGACTGAGATGATGAAGGTTTCCCAGACTGGCATGGATTATGCACAGATGTCATCGCTGCTGAAGAAATGGCAGAACATGGTCAGAATCGCCATCGGCAAATAGGCGGCAGAGGATTAGGGCAATATGGCGAATGAATTCAACAATCTGATGGAAATTTCGGCCTCCGGCCTGACGGCACAAACCCGCCGCATGCGGGCGATTGCCGAAAATATGGCCAACGCCAATACCACGCCGGCGTCGCCGACCGAAAAGCCCTATCAGCGCCAGATCGTGACCTTCAAGAGTGTGATCGACAAGGTTGACGGCAGCAACAAGGTGGCCGTGAACGGCGTCGTCAAGGACAAGACCTCATTCGGCAAGAAGTTCGACCCGGGCAACCCCGCCGCCGATAAACTTGGCTATGTCCAGACACCCAATGTCAATACGCTGGTCGAAATGATGGATATGCGCGAATCGCAGCGCAGCTATGACGCGAACCTGACGGTGATCGACGCTTCGCGCACCATGCTGATGCGCACGATGGATTTGTTGAAGTAGGAGCAACGCCATGTTTACCGATGTGCTGAATGCCGTCTCCGCTTACCGCAAGGCCGGTACGTTGCCGCAGGAACTGCAATCCATCGGCGGCGCCGAAAAAGGCGGCGAGGGCAAGAGCTTCGGTGCCGTGCTGCAGCAGGTGGCGGACGACACGGTCGACCAGCTCAAGAAGGCCGAGGATTTGAGCAAACAGGGCGTGGTTGGCAAGGCCAGCCCGGTCGAGATCGCGACCGCGGTCGCCGGGGCCGAAACTTCGCTGCAGATGCTTTCCGTCCTGCGCGACAAGGTCATTCAGGCCTATCAGGAAGTCTCCCGCATGAACGTCTGAGGCCCGTGGCCCAGACGCCGCTTTCGCCGCGCGTATTTATGCGGTATTTTCTATCCTCAATTCCGCATGCTTCCTGATTCCGGGCCCCATGAACGAAGCCGAGATCATTGAAATCTGCCGCGAGGCGCTGTGGGTCATCATCAAGCTCGGTGGCCCGATCATGATAGCCGCGCTTGTCGTTGGCGTCGCGGTCTCGCTGCTGCAGGCTGTAACGCAGATTCAGGAAGCCACGGTGGCTTTTGTGCCGAAAATTCTGGTCGTGTTTCTGATCGGGCTGCTCATGCTGCCGCTGATGATGAGCACGCTCAACACTTTCACGCAGGGCATCGCGGCGCGCATCGTCCAGATTGGCCGCAGCAATGAGTGAGGCCGCATGAGCATCAACCTGAACGAGTTGCTCTCCGGTCAGGTCTTCGCTTTCATGCTGATCTTTGCGCGTGTGGGCACCATCTTCATGCTCATGCCCGGCATCGGCGAGCCCTATGTGCTGACGCGGTCGCGCCTGCTGCTCGCCTTTGCCGTCGTACTGCTGATCATGCCGATCCTCGCGCCGGACTTGCCGAAAATGCCGGCGGGCGTCGCCGAGCTGCTGCGCCTGCTGTTCGTCGAGACGGCGGTTGGCCTGTTCTTCGGCACCTTTCTGCGCTTTCTGCTTAGCGCGCTGGAGGGGGCGGGCTTTATGATCTCCATGCAGATCGGGCTTTCGAACGCGCAGCTCTTCAACCCCGCCTTCGCGACGCAGGGCACCTTGCCCGGCGCGCTTTTGAGCACGGTCGCCATTCTGCTGCTGTTCCTGACCGGCATGGAAAAACTGCTGCTGGGCGGGATGATGGGGACTTATGAATTATTCAAGCCCGGCGTGATGCCGGTGTTCGGCGATATGGCGAATACGATTGCCCAGCTGGCGGTCAAGGTCTCGGCGGTTGGGCTACAAATGGCGGTGCCCTTCGTGCTGATCGGTTTGTTGCTGTTCGTGCCGTTGGGGGTGATGAACCGCATGATGCCGCAGCTGCAGGTTCTGATGGTGGCGTTGCCGCTGCAGATCGGCGTTGGGATCATGCTGTTCGGTTTGACCGTCACGACCATGCTGATGTTCTGGATGCAGCAGTTTGAATCGTCGCTGCACGCCCTGTTTCAGTGAGGGCCGATGGCCGATAGCGAAGACCAGGACCAAAAAACCGAGCAACCGACCAGCAAGCGGCTGAGCGAAGCCCGCGACAGCGGCAATCTGCCGATCAGCCGCGAGGTTGGAAACTGGTTTCTTTTTCTCGGCATCATCGTGGCGATGGCGATTGCGTTCCCGATGCTGGCAAGCACGTTACTGCGCGAATTGCGGATTTTCATCGAATTGCCGCACCAGCTGCATATCGGCGACCATAGCCTGCAGCATATTCTGAGCCAGACATTGCTGAATATCGGGCTGCCGATTTTGCTGATTTTCGTCATCCTCCTGCTGGCCGTCATCGCGGGCACCATGTCGCAAACCGGCTTTCACGCTTCCGCCAAGCCGCTTGAATTCAATATCAACAAGCTCAATCCGCTCAAGGGTCTGCACTCGCTCTTTTCCAAGAGCGCGCTGGTCGAGTTAGGCAAGGGATTCCTCAAACTTGCCGTCGTCGGTTGGGTGGCCTATCTGCTGCTGCGGCCTTATGTCGATAATGTCGATCATATGATCGGCCGCGACCTGACCGATTTCGGCGGCGCGCTGTTCGACGAGGCGTTCGGGCTGCTGCTCACGCTGATGTTCGTGGTCTCGATCATCGCCGTGATCGATCTGAGCTATCGCCGTTATGAGTATTTCAAGAGCCTGCGCATGACCAAACAGGAGGTCAAAGACGAAATGCGCCAAACGGAAGGCGATCCGATGATCAAAATGCGCATCCGCCAGATGCGCATGGAAAAGGCGCGCAAGCGCATGATGGCGAATGTGCCGAAGGCCGACGTCGTGCTGACCAATCCGACTCATTACGCCGTGGCGCTGCGCTATGATGGCGTCAAGATGAACGCGCCGGTCGTCGTTGCCAAAGGCGCCGACCATATCGCGGCCCGCATCCGTGAGACGGCAGAGCAAAGTGGCGTGCCGTTGGTCGCCAATCCGCCGCTCGCGCGTGCGCTCTATCAAACCGTGGAAGTTGATCAAGAAATTCCGGCCCAGCATTACCGGGCGGTCGCCGAAGTAATTTCTTATGTTTACAAGCTCAAGAAGCAGAAAATGCATTAATGCCGCCTTCGATTTGTTAATGTATTTTAACGAATTTCTTGGCTAAAATCGCGTTTTCATCCAACCAAAGTTACTTGCAATGTCTCTGCCCGTCCTCCTGGAAAAAAACGAAGAGCAAAACCCGGCGGCCGTCAACCTGTCCGGCAATTTGCCGGTGGTGAAGTGGATTATCCGCACGCAGTGGGCCGTGGGCGTCCTGACGATCATCGCTGTTTTCAAGAATATTCTGCTGCCCTGGTTTACGCCCAACCCGAATAATCTTGGTGTGCAGATCGTAACGGTCGCATTGGTGTTCGGTGTCCTCGCTGTCATAGCCTGGATGCTTCGGCAGGCGCATATGTTCGCGCGGCAGGAAATCTTGTTGCGCGAAGCATTCCATAGCGTGCTGACGCCGCAGGTGATTACGGATGAGCGCGGCGCTTCGATTTTAAGCAACCGCGCTTTCGACGGCTGGGTCGACATCAGCGGGCAGAATGCCGAAATCGTGTTGGCCAAGCGATTCACCGATCAATCCGGTTCGGCGGGCGAATTCGTCCAGCTGGGCAAGACGGCGCGGGCCGGGCAAGTGGCGATTGCCGAACTGCCGGTCATGCGCAACAACCGGATCGTCGAATGGCGGCGTATCACCACGCGGCAACTGCCTGGCTGGCCCGGCTTCTTGCAATGGCGCTTCGAAGATGTGAGCGAGCGCCGCCGGATGGAACGCGCCATGCGCGAGGAGCAGGCCAAGCTCGTCGATTTCATGACCAATGCGCCGGTTGGCATTTATTCCGTCGATCAACATGGCCGCTTCCGCTTCGTCAATCGCACGCTGGCGGAATGGCTGGGCTGCGCGCCGGAGGACTTGATCAATAACGGCGTCCGGCTGCACGAAGTGCTGGCTAATCCGCTCAAGGATATCGCGCCCTATGCCTTCGCCAACGATAATCCGGAGCAGCGCAACGGCGAGGCCGTGATGCGCAACCGCGACGGGCTGCAGTTCCCGGTCGCGATTACCCAGACCATCGTAACCGGCGATGACGGCAATACGCTGCGCACGCGCTCGGTCGTACGCGACCTGCGGCCCGAGCGCGAATGGCAGATGGCGCTGAACGTTTCGGAGCAGCGCTTTGAGCGCCTCTTCGCGCAGGCGCCGATCGGCGTGATGCTGCTTGATGCCGACCTGCGCATCATCGAATGCAATGAATCGCTGCAGCGCATGTTGCGCCGTCAGCGTTCGGCGATGATCGATACCGAATTTGCCGCGCTATTGCCGAACGAAGGCAAGGCCGATCATCTCCATACGATCAAGCATGTGCTGGGCGGCAAGGAGATGCCTCGCCCGACGGAAATGCACCTTGTCGGCGAGCGGCATGTCATCGTGCTCGTATATGTGAAGCAGTTCGACACTGTGAGCAAGGCCATCGCCCCCGGCGGCGGCAAGGCCGGCCTGGTGCTTTATTTCATCGACGTCACCGAACAGAAGAAGATGGAGCTGCAATTCTCGCAATCGCAGAAGATGCAGGCCATCGGGCAGCTCGCGGGCGGCATCGCGCACGATTTCAACAATCTCCTCACCGCCATGATCGGCTTCTGCGATTTACTGCTGCAGCGGCATAAGCCGGGCGACCAGAGTTTCGCCGATATCATGCAGATCAAGCAGAACGGCAACCGCGCCGCGAACCTCGTACGCCAGCTGCTGGCCTTCTCGCGCCAGCAGACGCTGCAGCCCAAGGTGCTCAGTCTCGTCGATGTGCTGGCTGAACTGTCGAATCTGCTGCGCCGCCTCATTGGCTCCGGCATCACGCTGAACCTGACCCATGGCCGAGACCTTTATCCCGTGCTCGTCGACCAGGGCCAGCTTGAGCAAGTCGTCATCAATCTTGTCGTCAACGCGCGCGATGCGATGCCGCATGGCGGCACCGTCACGGTGCGCACGGCCAACCACCATCAGGACGTGCAAGTGCTGCGCGGGCAGGACGATATGCCGCCCGGCGATTATGTCATTGTCGAAGTCACCGACGTCGGCACCGGTATCCCGCCTGAAATTATTCAGCGTATTTTCGAGCCCTTCTTCTCGACCAAGGAGGTCGGGCAGGGGACAGGTCTCGGCCTATCGACCGTTTATGGAATTGTGCGGCAGACTGGCGGCTTCGTCGATGTCCACAGCACGGTCGGGAAGGGCACGCAGTTCACGATTTATCTGCCCGCCCACAAGCAGGAAATCGTCAGGCCCGCAGAAATTGAGGAGTCGGAAGCGAAGGAAAAAGCCTCGCCGGATCTGACCGGCGCGGGCACCATTCTGCTGGTGGAGGACGAGGACGCCGTGCGCGTCTTCTCGGCCCGCGC
>JBDHTV010000102.1:0-6518 GCA_039808825.1 Bdellovibrionales bacterium
TCGCGCAAATCGAGCCATGCGTTCCAGTTGGCGCGCACCGCATCCACCGCAGCAGCGGGGCGGCTCAAAGCATCAAGCACGGGCACGAGGCTGTCGACGACCTGCACGCGCACCGGTGTCATCAGCTGTGGCCGCAATTGGCTGAGCGTGATGCAGGCCGTGGCGAGCAGCAGCAGCGCGATAAAACGGAAGCGCGGCCACAGCCCAGCCGCCGCCTGCGCGCGGACACGCGTCGATCGGGTAGGCTGGCGGCTGAGAAAAAGCATGGTGATCTGTCGCTTCGCGTTGCAAACGGAGTTTAACAGAGAATATTCACCAAGATATTAGCGTTAAGCATCCTGATGTGGAACTGGAATTTTTGCCAAAAGACATTTTTATTCCAGGGACTTGACGGTCTTATTGCCGCGGGCTGGCGAGCGGCCGCATGACGGCGTACGTGTAACAAAACGTAACCAAATCTGTAAACCGGAAACCATTATTTCCCGCGGGTTGCCGCAATTCGGTTGTTATAGTGCGCGCATGAAAATCATGCTGACCGCTGCCTTCACCATGCTGCCGCTGTTCGCTTGGGCCACGCCCGAGCATGGGCCAGCCAGCGCTGCGCCCGCCCCGCTGCCGGCGCTCATGCGCCCGATCAGTGCGGATTACGAGGTGTATATCGGTGGCGTCCATCTGCTCGACGCCACGGCCTATGTTAATCTCGATACCAAAAAATATCACATGATGGCGCGCGCACAAACCATCGGCATCTGGGGCGACTGGTTCCCGTGGGAGACGACGGTGGAGAGCGAAGGCCAAACCGCCGCCGATACCGTACACCCAACCTTGCATCGCACCACCAGCGCCTGGAAGCACAAGCCCAAGCTGATGCTGCTGCGCTTCAACGAGCAGGGCAGCGTGGCGATCGAGCCGGAATCGACCGATGCGCCGGACCCGAAGGATCGTCTTGCCGATGATGTCACCAACAAGACGGTCGACCCGTTGAGCGGCGTGCTGCAGCTCATGGCGCATTACACCACGCATGACGACTGCAACGCGACCACGGCGGTGTTCGACGGCAAGCGCCGTTTCGATTTGCTGACGGAAGACAAGGGGCCCGTGCAACTGCATACTAGCGATTTGAGCGTGTTTGCAGGCGAGGCACACAAATGCGAACTACGCTTCAACCTGATCGCGGGTCAGCCGAAGGACATCGAACAGCGTACCTTCTGGGTGACGGACAAGGGCAAGGAAAACCGCCCGCCTTTCACCATCTGGATGGGCCGTTTGCGCCCCGATATGCCGCCGATGCCGGTGATGGCCGAAACCAAGAGCCCATTCGGCTATGTCATGATTTATCTCAAGAGCTGGCGGCTTGACGATAAGCCGCGCGCCACGCTGACGGCGAGCCTCGCCAAGCCGGTCGTGCCCGCCAAACCGTGATGGGTTAGAAGCTGAAGCCGAGCGCGCGTAGCGCTTCCGGCAACTCCGCCATCGTGTCGATGATAATCTCGGCGGGCAACACGCTATTATCCGCGCCATAGCCGTAATCGACCAGAATGCACGGCACATTCATGCCGTGGGCCGCGAGCAGATCGTTCGGGCTGTCGCCGACCATGACGCAACCGGCGGGATCGACGCCCATTTGCATGATGACGCCGCGCAGATGCTCCGGGTCCGGCTTGTGGGTCATATAAGTATCGCCGCCGGCAACCCCGCTGAAATAAGGCAGCAGCGCCAGCTCGTCGAGCAGCTTGCGCGTCGCGCTCTCCGGCTTGTTGGTGCAGACGCCAAGCCCGATACGCTGCGTGCGCAAGCCGTCCAGCACATTGAGCACAGCGGGGTAGATCTGCGCCGGATCAGCCGGAATGTCGCGATAAAGCGCAATATAGGCGCGGACATCGTCCATGATGTCGTCGGGGCACGAGCCCGTCAGGCGCAAGATCCGTTCCACGAGCTTGACCGCGCCGTCGCCGAGGGCCGACTTGGTTTCGTCGAGCGTCACGGCGCGGCGACCGCGTTCGGCCAGGAACAGGTTGAGCGCATTGCGGATATCGGGGGCGCTGTCCACCAGCGTGCCGTCGAGATCGAATACGACGCCGGTGAGCGGAACGGTTTTATCAGGCATTGGGCCGCGCGAAAAAATTTGGCATTGGCGTAGCCTAATGCCTGTGGCACAAAAGTGCCAGCCCATACCGCATTGTTCTGCAAGAATCTTGCGGGCTTTTAACCGCGCCGATGCGGCCGGATTCATTGCACTGCAAACGGATGAGATCAGCATGACCAAAACGCCGCTCGCCTGTATTGTCCTGGCCGCCGGGCGCGGCACGCGTATGCGCTCCGAAACGCCCAAGGTGCTGCATCCGGTCGCCGGTTTGCCGATGCTCGGCCATGTCTTGCGCGCCGCCGCCGCGCTGGGGCCGGAGCAGATTATCGTCGTCGTCGGCCCGGCCATGGAAAATGTCGCCAAATTTGCTGCGCCGCACACCACGGTCGTGCAGAAAATGCAGCAAGGCACGGCGGATGCCGTGCGCGCGGCGGAAGAAAAATTGTCGGGCTTCAAGGGCGATGTCCTCGTCCTGTTCGGCGACACGCCGCTGGTGACGGAAGAAGCACTGCGCACCATGCTCGATGCGCGCGCGCGGCACAAAGCTGCCGTCGTCGTGGCGGGCTTCACGCCGCAGGACAGCGCCGCCTATGGCCGCATCGTCACCGACCAGGCGGGGCAGCCGACCGCCATTGTCGAACAGCTCGACGCGACGCCGGAACAGCGCGCCATCACGCTCTGCAACGGCGGCATCATGCTGCTGGCGGCGCCGGAGCTCTGGCAATTGCTCGGCCAGATCAAGAATGAAAACGCCAAGCAGGAATATTATCTGACCGATATCGTCACGCTCGCGCACAAGACCGGGCTGGCGACCGCGGTTGCGGCCATTCCGCCGGAAGCGGTATTGGGCGTCAATGACCGGGTTGAGCTTGCGGCTGTCGAACAGCTGATGCAGCAGCGGCTGCGCACGCAGGCGATGCGCAATGGCGCGACGCTCGAAGAACCGGCGACGACCTATTTTTCCTATGACACGGTGCTGGGCAGTGATGTGACGGTGGGCGCCAATGTCGTGTTCGGCACCGGGGTGGTCGTGGAGGACAAGGCACGCATCCGTCCCTTCTGCCATCTGGAGGAGGTGCAGGTTGGCGGCGGCGCCATCGTCGGGCCATTCGCCCGTCTGCGGCCCGGCACGAAGCTGGCCAACGGCGTCCATATCGGCAATTTCGTTGAGCTTAAGAACGCGATCGTCGGCGCGGGCACCAAGATCAATCACCTGACCTATATTGGCGATGCCGTGGTCGGCACGGGCAGCAATATCGGCGCGGGCACCATCACTTGCAATTACGACGGCTTCCGCAAGCATCAGACCAAGATTGGCGACAACGCCTTCATCGGTTCGAACACCGCGCTGGTCGCGCCAGTCGAGATCGGCAATGGCGCCTTTATCGGCGCGGGCAGCGTCATCACCAATAACGTGCCTCCGAATACGCTTGCTGTAGCGCGCGGCCGTCAGGTCAATATGGAAAACTGGGCGCAGCGTTCGCGCGACGGCAAGAAGGAATAAAAGCAAAACGCCGCAGAATTTGCATTCTGCGGCGTCAGCAATCAACTACTTGCACTTACCAGGCGGCGGCTGCGATGGGTTGCGGCGCAGCGGGTTTGTAATCTTCCTCCGGCATCTCGAAATCGCCGATGGCCGGAATGCTCGGGCAGGTCTGCAGATGGTCTTGCGCCGCCTTGATGAGCGCCGAGAAGTCCATCAGGAAGACCGAACCGCTGACCGTGCGCTGCACGATGACGTTGCGGCGGTCGAGCTCGTCGCGCATCCGGCGGACATAACCGAGCTCGCCGAGACGATCAAGCGCGCGGCTGATGGCGGGCTTGGAGATGTTCAAATCTTTGGCGAGACCGCGCACGGTATGCGGCCCTTCGCGCAGATAGACGGACAGCATCAACGCCATCTGGCGGGCGGAAAGATCGGGCGTATCGGCCCGGACGCTCGCCACCAGAGCATGACGCCACATTTCAAGAGTTTGCAGATCGGGATGCACAGGAACACCTAAATATGAAGCAGCGGGGGAATCGTTTCGATGTCAGGCAGTTTGCGCATCACGTCATTGATTCGCAATGATTCAGTTGTCGCGTTCCGGAATTATCCCCACGTTTACATCGGCATGATGCGGCATCATCACATCCTGCCGTTGAGCATGAAGCGAAGCATCCTGCGCTATCTTGCGCGTGCGCTTGTTATTTTCTGGCGCCGTAAAGATTTTGCATGAGCGCGCAAACCGCGCGCGCCGTCATCGGCGCACCGCCTTCGGGCCGTCCCGGCCTGCCGGAAAGATGCCAGCCCATCATGTCGATATGCGCCCAGCGCGTCTTGCCGACGAAATGTTCGAGGAACAACGCCGCCGTGATCGCTCCGGCATAAGCGCTGTTCGGCGCGCTGTTAAGATCGGCGATCTTGGCCTTGAGCTCGCCGCGATAGGCATCCTCCAGCGGCAGGCGCCACATCCGGTCCCGCGTCGCGAGCCCTGCCGCGAGCAGATCTTCCGCGAGCTTGTCGTCATTGCTGAACAAGGCGGGCAGATCGGTGCCGAGCGCGGTGCGCGCCGCACCCGTCAGCGTCGCGAAATTGATCATGAGTTCCGGCTTGCCTTCGGCACCCAATGCGAGCGCATCGGCGAGGATAAGACGCCCCTCGGCGTCGGTATTGCCGATCTCGACGGTGGTGCCGTTGCGCGCCGTGAAAATATCGGTAGGACGAAATGCGTTGCCGCTCACTGCATTATCGACGGTCGGCACCAGCAGCCGCAGATAGACCGGCAGCTTGAGCGCCATGATCATTTCAGCGGCAGCGAGCGCGCTGGCGGCGCCGCCCATATCCTTCTTCATCAGATACATCGCGCTCGACGGCTTGAGGTCGAGCCCGCCGGTATCGAAGCACACGCCCTTGCCGACCAGCACGACATGCGGATTCTTCTTGTCGCCCCATTGCAGGTCGGCGATGCGCGGCGCGCGATGGCTGGCGCGGCCCACGGCATGAATGAGCGGAAAGTTCTGCTTGAGCAGATCGTCGCCGACGGTAATGCGTACTTTCGCGCCATATGTCTGGCCGACCTGCTGCACGGCGGCAGCGAGCTCGGCGGGCCCCATATCCTCAGCGGGCGTATTGATCAGATCGCGTCCGCGGTAAATGGCCGCCATCTGCGCCGTGACGAAGGTCTGGTCGGCCTGTTCGGGCCATAGCAGCGTCGCGGCCTGTCGCTCCGGCTTTTTGTAGCGCGTGAATTTATAAGCCCCGAGCGCCCAGCCGAGCGCGAGCCGCGTCGCCGTTTCCGGCGCCAGGGGAGTGGCGATTTGATAAGCGCCCTCCGGCAGCGCATAGGGCAGGGCGGCGAGATCCCACAGCTCCGGCGTGTCATGGACGATGGCGACGGCCTTGTTGCGCTTTCCGCGCGCATCCGGGAACAAAGACGAGCCGCCGGGCTCAGGCTTGAAGGCGGCGAGGCTGTTACGCACCAGCGCGGGCTGGCTCTTGAGCCATTTGGCGTAATCTTTGACGGTGAGAACGAAGATCGGCTGGGGGCTGGTGGCGCGCTTGACAAGGCTCGACATAAGAAACTCCGGCAGGCAGTGTATTTTTTAACATGCCGGACAAACGGTTAAAAATCTATGCCGGTTTGAAGAAATCGAACCAGCCGCGCCGGGTCGCCGGTTTTTCTTCTTTCGGCGCGGTGATCGGATAGACGGTGGAGGGCGGGTCGATGAGCTTGTAGTTCGTCACGTCGCTTTGGCGGTAAACATAATCCGGATTGTAAAGCACGGGATAAAATTTGCGGACCTTGGTATGCCAGTCTGCCGCTGCGGCGATGATATCCTGCGGCTTTGCTTCCCATGTCGGATAAGCCGCGCCGCCGTCGATGATCGCGGGCGTCTGGTCGGGCAGGCGGCGCAGATTATCGGCGCGGTCGTCGTCGCGCGCGAAGACCATCTTCGCTGCCGCGAGCTGGCGCTGCATGACTTTGACGTCTTCGTCGATCGCCTGGCGCGACAGGTAGGGGAAACATTCAATCAGAATGCCGGGGCCTTCCTTCATCTCCACATGTCTGGTGGCGAAGGGCGGGACGACAAACGGCATCATGCGCGCGCCGCCGGCATAACCCGCATCGGTGATTTTGGTGACGACGCCGTCGCCAGCATAAAGCGAGAGCGCGATATCGCCTTTTTGCGACGGGCTATCGACGAGATTAATGAATTTATGCTGTCCCATAGCATGCAGCGCCGCCGCGACCTTCATCTGGTCGAAACTGTTCTGCAACGCCAGAACCGTGCGGTTGTGGGGGATTTGCATGCTGACGCGGCCGTAAACTTCGCCGAACATAAGCGGGGTAAGTTGGGTCATAACGGCCTCGACTGCCCTGGCTGCGATTGCGTTTACCAGCCAATTTTAGCGTCTGACCGTCCCTTTGTCTTTCGCGCTTTTAGTTTC
>JBDHTV010000103.1:0-6471 GCA_039808825.1 Bdellovibrionales bacterium
CCCTCGCGCAGGTAATTTTCGATGATCGCCGATTGCGATCCCATGTCGCCCGCCATGCTGTCGAGCACGGCGACGAGATTGTCGCTGCGCGGGTCGAACACCGCTTTGCCTTCGCCCAAGCGCTGATTGTATTTGAGCAGGGAATCGCGCGCCTTGCGATATTGTGCCTCCGACGAGGTGGTCGGCATCAGCGAGGTTTTCGGATCGAAGACCCAGACATCGCCCGGATATTTAAGCCGCCCGACGGCATCGTCGAGGTCGGGGTCCACCTGGCTCGAACCGCGCGCCCGCCCGAGCTGGTCGCTCATCAGCACGCTAAAACGCCCGAGCGCATAAATGATGCCCTGCTGATAGTTCGGCATATTGTCGAGATAGTGGCCCGGCAGGAAGAACGGGTCATTGGCGACCCAGGGGTGGCGGTTGACCTCGCGGTCGATCAGTGCCGCCGCGACCGCGACAGCCTGGCTGCTGCGCTGCGGCGCTGCTTTGGCGTCGAGTGTCGAGGTAAAACCGAAATCCGGATTATCGTCGACCGTACTGGTGACGAACATGGCAAAGCCCCAGCCCAGCGCCAGGAGCGCGACGAAGCCGAAGAGAATGCGCATTTTACCGCGCGGGCTGATCAGCGCCAGCACGCCACCGATTTTGTCGCCGAGAAATGCGAGAAACGGGCGCAAGCTCGCCATGCTATCTCCTGTCGTGCGTGAATGAACTTACCATTTGGCGTCGGGCGCCGCATCCGCCCGCTTGCGGAACCAGTCCGCGCCAGGCGCGGTAAACAGCAGGTAGAGCGCATAATAGCCGAGCCCGAGATAACCGACCGTGAGCGCCGACATCAGCCCGAAGCCATAAAGTTGGAAAAGAGAAATGGTTCCATAGAAGCTGTATGCACCAAAAATTAAGCTAACAATGCGTGCCCAGTTACGTCCTAGCTTAAGCTTGCGCAAAATTAGTGCAGTGATACCTAACGAAATAAAACCACCAACCCAAAGCGAGAGGTTCAGAGATGTGCGGACTAGATGCCCAACCGTATCGGGATCGATTTGTGGCATCTCCTGCCCGTCCGGCAGCTGTGCTTGTTGATCGGCTAATATTTTCAGAATCGTTTGCACATACTGATCGTGTATCCTTCCGTCGCTAAACGCTAACACGCCCCGGATAAAGCCGCACAGCCAGCTCCCCCATAGGCACCAAATCGCTTGCCGCACCGGTGCGGGCGGTTGCGGCCTGTGAGCGGTGGTTGCGGTCGATGCGGAGTCGGTCATGACGGCCTCATGGCTGGAGCAATTAGCATTGCTATCATTGTTGCGGCGCTGTTTCAATCCATCCCCGTGACGCCCGTGACGTATAACCCGTTGGCAGGAAAGCTATTGGCAGGGCCTGGGGCTTGCGGCATAGTCGCGCCAGACGCCGGGCTGTGGCCCGGTGATGAGCAAGGAGAAATACTGTGACGGAACTGCAAACGATTATCGGCCGCGCCTGGAACGACCGCGCCACTATCAACAAGGATACGCAGGGCGATATTCGCGCCGCCGTCCAGACGACGCTGGCCGGGCTCGACAGCGGCGCGGTACGCGTCGCGTCGCGCCAGACGGACGGCTGGGCCGTCAACGAATGGGTCAAGCAGGCGATTCTGCTGTCCTTCCGCCTCAACGACAATCAGATCATCGCCGCCGAACCCGCCGTGGGACTGCAATGGTTCGATAAGGTGCCAAGCAAATTCGCCGGCTGGGACGAAGCGCGTTATCGTGCCGCCGGTTTTCGCACCGTGCCCGGCAGCTTCGTGCGTTATGGCGCCTATATCGCGCCGAACGTCGTGCTGATGCCGAGCTTCGTCAATATCGGCGCCTATGTCGATAGCGGCACCATGATCGATACCTGGGCCACCGTCGGCTCCTGCGCCCAGATCGGCAAGAATGTCCATATCTCGGGCGGCGCCGGTATCGGCGGCGTGCTCGAGCCGCTGCAGGCCGGGCCGGTGATTATCGAGGATAACTGCTTCATCGGCGCGCGCGCGGAAGTGGCGGAAGGCGTGGTGGTCGAGGAAGGCGCGGTGCTCGCCATGGGCGTCAAGCTCGGCGCCTCCACCAAGGTGATTGATCGCGCGAGCGGTGAAACCTATATCGGCCGCGTTCCGGCCTATGCCGTCGTCGTGCCGGGCAGTCTGCCGGGCAAGCCGATGTCGAATGGTGAGATGGGGCCGTCGCTCTATTGCGCCGTCATCGTGAAGCGTGTCAACGCCTCGACCCGCGCCAAAACCGCGATCAATGAATTGCTGCGCGATTAAGCTGCCGCCTGCGCTTGTTCGCTAAGCCAGTCGCGGATCAGCGCGGGCGTTAATCCCGTTGTCGGCCCGACGCGCAGGCCGATGCCGCCGAGCTCGAGCGCCGCCGCGATGGCGGGCTCGTCCGTCGTATCGTCGCCGATGAAAATGGGGCGCCGTCCGGCAAAGGGCGCGCTGGCATGGAAGCGCTTGAGCGCCGTGCCCTTGTCGATATTGGGCGCCATGATCTCGAACACCGCCTTGCCGTCGATCAGCTTGAGCGGGATGCCCGCTGCCGCGATGATCCGGTGAATTTGCGCCAGAATCGCCGGGCGTTCGGCCGGGGCCTGCCGGTAATGCACCGCGACCGCATGGCCTTTATCTTCCACCAGCAGCGCCGGAAACTGCTCCTTGAGCGCGGCGCGCAGCGGCGCGGGCAGGGGCAGCACGCAATCGGTCGCGGCGTGCGGCGTGCGCCAGCAGGCGCCGTGGGTTCCGGCGGCGGTCAGATCGAGCGGCAGCAACCGATCGATTTCGGCGAGCGTCCGCCCGCTGATGACGGCGAGCGCGCCGCCGAGCAGCACGCGCAGCTGCGTCAGCGCCCGCAGCAGGCTCTCCGGAACAATTACGGCGTCGGGATGAGGGGCAAGGTCGAGCATTGTGCCGTCGATATCGAGGAACAGGCAGTCACGGCTCGAAGACAAGGTCGGTAAGGGAGTCACGCAAGGCCCCGGTCGGCGTATGGCCGCTCATGAATTTGCTGATATGAGCGCGCTTGCGCAGCTGGCTGGCATCCAGCAGCATGCGGGCCGCCCAGTAAAATACATTGTTGTCTTCTACCATATTGCGTAGCAGCCGCATCCGTTCTTTTTGCTCTTCCGCGGTCATCGTCACGGCGCGGTGAATGGCCTGGGCCATGCCGTGCGCGTCATAGGGGTTGACGAGCAGCGCCTCGAACAGCTCTTTGGAGGCCCCGGCGAAGGTGCTGAGGATCAGCACGCCGCGCTCGTCGTCGCGCGTCGCGACGAACTCCTTGGCGACCAGATTCATCCCATCATGCAGGCTGCTGACGACGCAGAGATCGGCGGCGCGGAACAGCTCGAACACCGCCTTCGGTTCCTGATGCGTCGTGATCAGGATGATCGGCTGGTAATCGGCCGTGCCGAATTCGGCATTGATGGCGTCGACGGTGCGCTGCGTTTCATCGCGGATCGCCTGATAGGCCGGCAGTTCGCTGCGCGTCGGCGCCGCCGTCTGGATGAAGCTGAAACGGCCGCGCCACTCCGGATATTGCCGTAGGAAAGCGCCGACTGCGAGGAAGCGGTCGGTGATGCCTTTAGTGTAATCGAAGCGCTCGACGCCGACGCCGATCACGGCATCGGGCCGCAGGTTGAAATGCTGGATGATCGCGGCGCGGCAATCGGGCGCGGGCGGCACGGCCTCGAGCCCCTCGGGCGGCCAGGCGATCGAGATCGGGTAAGGCCGGATCAGCGTCGGGCGCTGCTGCGTCGTGATGATGGCCTGGTCGCGGTTGATGTTGCTTTCGAGGAAACGGTCGACCGAATCCATGAAATTCTGGCAGTGGAACTGCGTGTGGAAGCCGAGCACCGAACTGCCGAGCAGGCCGGAAAGGATTTCCTCGCGCCATGGGCAGATGCTGAACATCTCGGGGTTCGGCCATGGAATGTGCCAGAAGGTGACGATGGTCGCGTCCGGCAGCTTTTCGCGGATATATTGCGGCAACAGCGCGAAGTGATAGTCCTGCACCAGCACCAGCGGGTGCGAGGTCTTGGCCTGCGCGATCACGGCGTCGGCGAATTTGCGGTTCACCGCCTTGTAATGCTCCCAATCCTCGGCACGGAAAATCGGCCGTACGAAGGAGATATGGCACAGCGGCCACAGCCCCTCATTGGCAAAGCCGTAATAATAACCGCGCTCTTCTTCTTCGGTGAGCCAGACACGCCGCAGCGTATAAGCGGGCGCCTCGGGCGGCACGGCCACGCAATCCTGCGCGTCGACTGCGCGCTTGTCGCCGCTGCCGCTGCCATGCGCGATCCAGGTACCGCCGCAGGCCCGCATGATCGGCTCGAGCGCCGTGACCACGCCGCTCGCCGGCCGCTGCAGCTGTAACTGCCCGTCCTTGAGATTGTGGATATAGGGTTCGCGGTTGGAAACGATGATCGCTTCCGTCTCCGGCAATTCGGTGCCGAGCAGCGTCTTGAGCGTCTGCGGCGTCCATTGCACCTTGATCGGTTCGAGCCCATAACCGCCGCTGCGCATATCGCGCAGCATCTGCCGCACCTCGCGCACCACCGGCAAAAACTCGCGCGGCAGGTTCTGGCTCGTAAAGGATGTTTCGGGGTTGGCGAGCGTCGTGCGCAACCGGCCGATCCATGACCGCAATGTAATCCGCGCCGTCAGGATGGTGACACCCGCTGCGACCAGCGCGACGACGATGATGAAGCCGAGAAAGAAAATCTTGGTCTCGCGCACGCGCTGGCTGCTGAACGCCATGTCGTGCAGGATCACGAAATGCACGCGCCCGACCTCGGGCAGCGCGAGCGGAAACCCGGCGACCATGATCTCGCGGCTCTGCACCGGCATGACCTGATATTGCTGGGCATCCAATCCGGGCGGGCAGGGCATAGCCTGGGGCCAGTCCTGGCTCAGTACCAGCGCCGAGTCGTCGGCAAGGCACAAGCCCGCCGCGAGCACGCGCTGGTCGCGCGCGATATTGTCGAACAGTTTCTGATAGGGGGTCAGTTTTTTCTTGCCCTGCCAGAGCGTCACGAGCGTGTCGTCAACCGATTGCGCGATGAGCTGGGCGCGTTGCTCGACATCGCGCCGGAACCAGCCCAGCACCAGATATTCGGTGATCGGTGTCGCCAGTGCAGCCAAGAGTGTTAATGTTGCGAGCAGCGGTATAATAAAACGGATCAGGAACATGGCGTGACGCTAGTTTGCGCCACAGCACTTGTCACGTTAAAAAGTAATAAATAAAAAATACTGCGCATCGATTACTCACTGCCTATTGTCAGCATGAAGATCATACTGTGTTCTATGTATCACTTTGGGTGATATATTTGCGTGAAGAGCGCGACATGTAAATGATATTTATGACATATTTCGGCAGGTCGATTTGTGACGCGCATGTCGCACTGTGCCATAATCATACGCCTCCACCTTGCGTTGCCTCCGGTGCCATGCAACATCCATGCATGACGCAGCCCGCCGTTCATCCGCATGCCAATAGTCCGCACCATCTGCCGGGGATGGTCTATGCCGTCTGCGGCTATGCCGTGGTCACGGGGTTTGACGCGATCCTCAAAGCCGTGAGCCGCCACGGCTATCCGCAGTTTCAGATGATGGCGACGGTCGGCGTCTTTGCCGCGCTCACGGTATTTTCGGTGGCGCTCGCCACCGGCGGGCCGCGCCGTCTCGCGACGCGCAAACCGCTGTTCCAGGCCGTCCGCGCGCTGTTGGGGCTACTCGCCTTCATCTGCGGCTTCTATGCCATTCGCCAGATTCCGCTCGTCGATTTTTACGGCATCATCTTCGCGATCCCGATTCTAATCACCTTGCTGTCGGTCTTCTGGCTCAAGGAGCATGTCGGCCGTGCCCGCTGGGCGGCGGTGGCCTGCGGCTTCGTCGGCGTCACGATCATGTTGCGCGCGGGCATGAGTCAGGCGCCGACCGCCACCGTGCAGTTCGGCTATTGGGCCGCTTTTGCCTGCGCCTGCTGCAATGCCGTCGCGACCGTGATGGTGCGGCGCTATGGCCGCCAGGAATCGAACCTGACTTTTTCGTTTTATGCCGCGTTGTGCAATATCGCGGTCTCGACGCCGCTGGCGCTGTTCTGGCAAGGCGCGCAGCCTTATGTCGTGAGCGATATCGTCAGCCTCGCCTGCGCCGGCGCGATGGTCGGGACTTCCAGTATTCTGTTGATGACGGCCTATCAGCATTCGCCGCCCGCCGCGATCGTGCCGTTCCAATATACCCAGCTCGTTTGGGGCGCGATCATCGGTTATTTTCTCTTCGGCGATATTCCGGCTTTCTGGTCGTTGGTTGGTGCGGGCATCGTTATCGCGAGCGGCTGGGCGGTGCTGTGGCGTGAAGCGCGCCTCGCCCGCGCGCTGAAACGTGCCACGAAAGTGATGCAGCAAACGTCGTAATCGCTCTATTTTCATAATAACGACATTCAAAGACAA
>JBDHTV010000104.1:0-6350 GCA_039808825.1 Bdellovibrionales bacterium
TGCTCGGCATTCCAAGCTGGAATAAGCAAATAGGAGGCGATTGTATGCCATGTCTCAAGTTCAGAGTGCTGCGCTATGCGCGGTACCGCCACGACAAGCAGCAATTTCAGGGTTGTCGCGATCCAATAGAGCGGAAAAATGCGGATACAGCGCTTCACCAGAAAATCACCAGCCTGCCCGGGCAGGCCCCACAGCTTACGCGTGGTGACGGCCATGATAAAACCGCTGATGACGAAAAACAGGTCGACCCCGGCTGCGCCAGGAACAAGAAGTGCGCCCTTGAATTCCATGCGATCGCGCAACAGCAGCGTAACGTGGAATGCAATGACCAGCATAACCGCTATGCCGCGGAGCGCTTGCACACTGTCGTAATTACGGGTTTCACCCGCGGCAGCAAGCCCGGCGATCATCGTCATATTTCAACCCTTCAACCAATAACGCACGAAGCCGCGCAGATTGCCGAGCGCGGCATCCGCATAGCTGAAGCCGAGGGTGGCATCGAAGACCATATCGCGCCGCCACAGGCTTTTCATGGCATTACCGATATTCCCGGCGAGACAGCGCAGCAACCCGTTGTTCCAGTGCTTGGCGAACAAGGCGCCGTCGCCGATCATATAGCCGTCGAACAATTTACGGATTTCGGCGGGGTCGCGGCGGCCGTGATGGTGATAGGCGAGCAGCTCGGGGCAATAGAGCACCTGCGCCCCCGCCTTATAGGCGCGATGGATATAGTCGCTCTCATCCGCCGAGGGGAAGGTCGCGCCCGCACCGAAGCGTTCGTCCATCAGTCCGATGCGCGCCACGATTTCGCGCGCGAAGGACATATTGCAGCCATGAATAAAGCCACCGGGATAGCGCCCGCCATAGATCGCCGGCTCCGTATCGGTCTTGATGGTGTAGGGCTGATCTGCCGGGTTGCCGAGCAAAACACGCCCACCGCGCATCACCATCCCTTTGTCCTGCGCATAGAGCCGGGTCAGCACGGTAAAATAATCGGGCGCGAGTTCGCCATCGTCGTCGCAGAACATCAAAATCCGGCCCTGCGCCACTTGCAGCCCGGCATTGCGCGCCGCGGCAAGGCCGGGTTTGGCAGCAAAGTGCGGCTTGACATTGTGGCCGGGATGCGCCGCGATAAAAGCACTGATGACTGCGGCCGTATCATCGGTCGAATTATTATTGACCAGCAGCAGCTCCACCTGCACCGGCGCGCAGGCCGTCATGACCCCCAGCACCTTCTCCAGCGCCGGGCGCAGCAAAGCCGCCCGGTTGCGCGTACAAAGAATAACCGAGACATCGGGCCGCGGCGCGGTAGCATCCGAAGCTTCGCTTGCTGGCATGGCTGGTTGCGGCGCGCGCGTCATTTTTATCCTTCCGTCGGCGTCGGTGCGGCGTCATATCATGGCGCGCAGGGCGGAAACAACCTTCCGTTTGCGTTGCACAATCGCGGCTTTGATGTTAAGCCCAACCAGTGTAGCGGTAAGCCTCTGGTTAAAAACATAAATTACAGATGCAGCCGCCATGCCCGGTACGGGCAGAGGGCAAGGCCGGGTTCATTCAGGGGCAGTGATTGATTAGGCGATTGGTCAGCAAGGCAAATAAACTGCGCGGCAAGCTCTCCCAGGGCAGTTTCGGCCATAATGTGCTCGTGATGTTCGCCGGAACCGCGATCGGCCAGCTCGGGCCGGTGCTGGCCGCGCCGATCCTGACACGACTCTATACGCCGGAAATGTTCGGGGTGCAGGGTGCTTTCACGTCCCTAATCTTTGTCGCGTCGGTCGTCGCGGCCCTGCGCTATGAAATGGCCATTCCGCTGACCAGGAACGACACGGACTCGGCCAATATCATCGCGCTGTGCGGCTTGTCGCTCGTGGTCAGCACCGCGGCGCTGACGCTGGCGCTCTGGGTCTTTTCCCCGGCGCATTTTGCCTGGGCCAGCCTCGGCAGCATGGAGGATTACCGTTATCTGCTGCCGCTCGGCTTCTTCGGCATCGGCGCCTATCAGGTCATGGTCTATGTCGCAACCCATCAGCATGATTTCAAATCCATCGCCCAGACCAAGATTTACCAGGGTGCCGCCGGTCCCTTGAGCCAGATCGCCATGGGCTTCGCCAAACTCGGCACCACCGGCCTCATCATCGGCTTCATCATCGGTCAGAGCATGGGCATCACCCAGCTGTTCTGGCGGCTCATCGTCCGCAAATGGGACAAGATGCGCGGCGTCAGTTGGGCCGCGATGTTCGCGCTGGCCCGGCGCTATAAACATTTTCCGCTGATCTCGAGCTGGTCCGGACTTATCAACGCCGCAGGCGGCGGGTCGTTGCTCGCGGTCGTCATCCCCTCGCTCTATTCCGCGACCGTCGCGGGCTATATCTTTTTGACCGACCGCATCATCGGCCGCCCGCTGCTGATGATCAGCACGTCGATTTTGCAGGTCTATGTCGGCGAAACCTCGAAAACCGCGTCGTCCGACCCGGCTGCCGTCCGCCGCCGGTTTCTGCAGCTGCTTGTGGTGCAAACTGGCATCGTCTCCTGCTGGCTGCTGGTGGTGAACGGGCTGGCCGGCTGGGTCTTTCCGCTCGCCTTTGGCGCGGAGTGGGCTGCCGCCGTGCCTTATCTGCATGTCCTCAGCATCGCGCTGCTGCCGCAGCTGGTGACCCATGCGCTCATCCACACGCTGCAAGTACTGGAACGGCAAGGGCTTTCGGCGCTGTGGGAAGTCGGGCGCCTCATCACCGTCGCGGGCGCCCTATTCCTGTGCGCCCATCTCGGCTATGATGCCATGACAGCGCTCGCCGCTTACAGTATTTGCCAGGCCCTGGCCCAGATTGTACTCTTGCTGCTGATGTATCGTTCGATCAAGCAGCTGCAGCATCGCCATGAGGAGAAGAACCATGTTCCGTCTTAAATCTGCGCTGTCGCTCCTCGCCCTGGGTTTTATGTTGGCTGCACCCGCCGCCGAGGCAGGCAGTTTCTGCCTCAAGTTGCAGGGTCAGCAGCCGCAGTGCCTTTATGACGATGCCGCCGAATGCCGCCGTCGCGCCAATCAGCTCAACGGGCTCTGCACCGCGAATCCCGACATGCTGACCATCACCGCGACCAACGGCCAGTTCTGTCTGGTCGCGTCCGCGGGCGGCGTGATCTGCGCCTGGCAGGACCGCGCCAGCTGCGACAAAGAGGCAGAGAAAAAGAATGGTGTTTGCATCGATAGCACGGTGCAAGGGGTGCAACCCGATCTGCATCGCGACATGCCCGGTCGACTCTATTAACCTTAACCGGCTTGCTTTCGTCACCGCTTTGGGTAAGAAATGCGGCCACAACCTCCCTTGTGCTTCGTTGCTGTGAAAATATGTTGCAGAAGCGAAGTCTTTCAGTTACGCATCACCAGCCACTGCTTTTGCAAACATAAACAAAAGTTTGATGTGCCGGCTTCATGTGCTGGCTGAAACAAAAACCAGTTTTGCTTCACAGGAGCCTCAACCAATGACTTTCCGCTTCCCTGCCTTGCGCCAGACGCTTGCCCTTCTCGCCTGCACCGGCCTGCTGGCTGGCTGCCTCTCGGCTCCGCCGGTCGATGGCCTTGCGCAAGCGCCCAAAGATATGACGCCGGAACTCATCGAAGCGCCGAGCCTGCCGCCCTATCATCTGCAGGTCGGCGATGTCATGGACATCAAGCTGCTGGAAAACCCCGAGTTGAACGATCAGGTCACGGTGCGTCCCGACGGCTTCATCTCGACCACGGTGGCGCAGGACGTGAAGGCCTATGGCCGCACCGCCGCGGAACTGCAGCAAGATCTGGAAACCCATTACCGCAAGCATCTGCGCAGCCCGCAGGTGTCGGTCATCGTGCGCTCCTTCGCGCCGAACCGCGTCTATGTCACGGGCGAAGTCGCCGCTCCCGGCGAATTCATTACCATCGGCCCGAACCTGACATTGCTGCAGGCAATCGCCCGCGCCGGCGGCGCCAAGCCTTCGGCCCGTGTCGATCAGGTCATCATCCTGCGCCGCGGCGCCGGTGAAAAGCCGCAGGCCTTCTCCACCAGCTACCGCGCCGCCGTATCGGGCGCCGACCCGTCGAGCGATGTGCGCCTCGCTTCTTATGATGTGGTTTATGTGCCGCGCAGCGATGTGGCCGATGTCTATACCTACTTTAACCAGTATCTCCAGCAGTTCGTGCCGTCGGCCTTCGGCATGTCCTACTCCTTCAATCCTTTGATTGACGGTAAATAAAGCTGGGACCGGCCCGGATGGCCATATTTTGGCCATCCTCGCCACGCAATAAGCCGGAACGCGCTGATATACGCGTTCCGGCATGTGATTTGATAAACGGGCGCGATTGAACCAAGGGAATTTGCCATGCAGATAGAGTTGACCTCGCGCGGCTTGCTGTCGGTCTTGTTCCGCCACCGTTTCAAACTGGCTCTCGCATTCGCGGTCTGCCTCGCGCTCGGCATTACCTACATCGTCACCACCAAACCCGATTATGAAAGTGTCGGCAGCCTGCTCGTGCGCTTCGGCCGTTCCGCAACACCTGACGTCTATGAAAACAAGGGTGGCCCGGACGAGCTGTCGCAAAACGACCGGCGCGAAATCATGCAGTCGAACATGCAGATCCTGCAAAGCCGCGACCTGCTGCGCGAGATGATCACCGATTTCGGGGTCGAGAAGCTTTATCCCAATTTGACGAAGACGCTGCGCCCTGGTGACAATGCGGTCGAGGCCGCGATCACGAAGCTTCAGAACGACGACCTGACGGTCAAGACCGCGCTGAACAGCGATATCATCGAAGTGCATATGTTCAATCAGGACGCGCAGCTGGCCGCCGAATTCCTGCACAAGCTGTTCGACCAGTTTATCGTCCGCGAATCCGACGTCTATAACAAGCAGCAGACCGACTTCCTCGCCGAGCAGGTGAAGCAGGCGAGCGAGCGGCTCTACCGCTCGCAGAAGGCGCTCAAGCAGTATAAGGAAGAGGTCGGCATCTCCTCGATTGACGAAGAGCTCAAGCAGCTGCTCGAACAACGCTCGCAGGCCGCCAATATCGCTTTGACCGCGATGGACAAGGCCAAGGAACGGCTTGAAGAATTGCAGGCCAAGGAAACCGAATTGCTGGCGACCTACCAGCCCGACAGTCCGGCCGTGAAGAAAATCCGTCAGAGCATCGCCAAGGCGCAGGATCAGGTCGAGCAGCGCCAGCGCGATCTCAAGAATGCCGAAGCCGCAAGCACCGGCGAGACCTTTGTCTCGGCAGAAATGACGCGCATTGCCCGCCGGATCGAGAAGCTTGAGGCGGTGCGTACGCACCATGACGACCTCGAACGCCAGGTCAAAATCGACGAAGAAAACTACAAGACCTTCGTGGCGCGCAGCGAAGCCGCCCGCGTCAATCAGACGCTTAACGAACAGAAGATCACGCGCATCACCACCCTCGACACGCCGATGGTCGCCTCGCGCCCGTCCCGCCCGCGCAAGCTGATCGTACTGATCGCCGCGCTGATGGCCGGGGCTATCATCGGACTGGGCGCCGCCATCGTCACCGAAACGCTCGACGACCGCTTCACCACACCGGCCCAGGTCGCAGCGACGATGCAGCTGCCGGTGCTGGCCAGCTTCTTTGCCCCGATCGGCCGGAGATAAGCCATGACCCTGCCGCAGAACCATTATCCGCACAGCCAGCATAACCCGATCTCGATCATGCCGCAGAACACGACGCTGGCGCTCGACGCCAACGGGCTGATGGCGCTGCCGACCGTCGCGATCAACCTGTCGCTGTCGTTGCCGACCGGCCAGCTTATCGCGCTGCATCAGGCGATCCGCAACGCCATCCCCGGCCACACCCATGTCGTGCAATTCGTCAGCGCCTATGAGGGCGAGGATGTCAGCCTGATCGGTTTTGAAATGGCGCTCGTCGCGGCCACGCTGGTCGGCAAGCGCGTGCTGTTCATCGATACCGGCAGCGAGCAGCAGGGCATCGACCCGCTGCTGGCGGGCGCCGTGCATACGTCGCTCGACGTCCTGCTCCATAACGGCGGCAGCTATCACGGCAAGATCATCACGGTCGCCGGCACCCGCCTGTCCTATGCCATCTTGCGCGGCCCGGAAAATGCCAGCCTGACGCTCGCCAATCCGGATGCGATCCGTCTGCTGCTCGACAATCTGCGGCAGTATTTCGACCTTATCGTCATCGACTCGGCCGGGCTGATGTCTGACGTGTTCGGCACTATTCTCGCGCGCCAGGTCGACGGTTCGATCCTCGTCATCGCCGCCGAACATACACGCGCCCCGGTCGCGGAGCAGACCCGCCGCACCATCGAAAATTCGGGCGGCCGCGTGATCGGCGCGGTCTTGAGCAA
>JBDHTV010000105.1:0-6337 GCA_039808825.1 Bdellovibrionales bacterium
CAGCTGCTGGTGCGCGACCCTGTCATTATGAAAACATTTATCGGTTTCTCGCTCAGCATATTGTTCGCACTGGCGACGATTCTCGTGCTTTATGTGCTGCCCTTTTTCTTCACCAAGGAGAAGACGGCGCTGCATGACTGGGCTTCCAAAACGCGGGTTTACGTCGGGAAGCCCTTAACCCCATTGCAGCAATGATCACTATGCCCTCGGAGAATACCTTAAAACCTACACAACAACACTTGATCTATGCGAGTGGCTGGCACCGTATCGCAGCGGGCACAATCGATAGCGTCATTTGCCTGATTGTAAACTACGCTGTTTCATTCGTGCTGCATGATTGGCTCTGGCAGAATCTTGCTTATGCGATCATCAATGCTGCGTACTTTCTTTTATGCGAAACGGCTCCGCAGCAGGCAACGCCAGGTAAACGTATCGTCGGGATTTACCTCGCACCGCGCGGCGGCGGGCGCATTACATGGAGTATCGCAGGCTGGCGTTACCTCGTCTGGATTTTACCGATGGTGCCTTTTTCATATGCGACTTTTAACCCCAATCTAGCTCAAGGGTTCGTCAGGATGATATCCGCTGTGTCTCCTCAGGAAAGTGCCGCTTTATTTAGCGATCCTGTATTTGTTAAAACGCTTAGTACAATCAATCAGCTCATGGCTTTTTCAATAATATTGTATTTGTTCTTCGTGCTGCCCTTCTTCTTTACTAAGGAAAAGACGGCGCTGCATGACTGGGCTTCCAAAACGCGGGTTTATGTCGGGAAGCCTGCCGCGATGACCGCCGGACAAGACGGGCCACATGCCGCAGCATAGCGAGACACGGTTTCTGCCCTATACGCCGCAGCAGCTTTATGCGCTGGTGCTCGATATCGAGCGCTATCCGGAGTTTCTGCCGTGGTGCGTCGCGGCGCGGATTCTCGAACGCGGCGATGATTGGCTGCGCGCCGATCTGATCGCGGGCTATAAGGCCATCCGCGAAAAATTCACGTCCGAAGTGCAGCTCACACCAAACCGCCGTATCGAGGTGCGCTATATCAGCGGGCCGCTCAAGCAGCTCAGCAATGTCTGGTGCTTCGACCCCGCGCCGGGCGGTTGCAATCTCGGTTTCGAACTATCCTTCAGCTTCAAGACGGCGCTGCTGAGCAACCTGTTCGAGATGTTTTTCGAGCAGGCGTTGAAGCGCATGGCCGCCGCTTTCGAAGCGCGCGCGCACCAGCTTTACGGTTGAGCCCTTACGGCTGCGCTTTGGGCAGCAGACAATCGGCGAGACGGCGGAGTTGCTCGCGGCTTTGCGGCGTCATGGCCGTGAAACTGACATGATTGGCCGGGTCGCTCAACGACGCTTCCTTGCCCTTGCGCGCATCGTCGGCGGGCAAGTCAATTTCGGACGTCACGCTGAGACCGCGCCGTGTGTCCTTGCGGATGAGCAGGCTGACGGGGCCTTCCTGCTGATAGAGAAATTCCTGCTGGCTGCCGGTCACGGCATGCACGAGCATCCGGCGCGGCTGTTCATTATAAGCGATCGCAGCCGTTTGCTGCCCGGCGGGCAAATTGCGCGCGACACAAGCCTGCTGCTGCGCCGTGATCGTGCCGGGCGCGGCGGCGGGCGTCGGCGCGGGATTGGGCGCGATGTTGGCCTGAGCCGGCAAGGTGATCTGCAGCGCGGCAAGCGTCAGACCGGCGATGAAATTGCTTTTGTTCATTGGCTATTTCCTGTTGCGTGGCGCGCACCATAGCTGTTTGCCGTCATTTGATAAAGACCAGCACAAGACGAAATAGTTGCAGCCGTTAACCATGCGGGCGGTAAGGCGCGAGCAACGCCTCGACCAGCGCGCGCGCCTCACTTTTACCAATGGCCTGCAACCGGCCATCGAGCGTCAGCATGGTGATGCCATGCAGCGCTGCCCACAGCAGACGCGTGGTGCGGCGGCTTTCCGCCGGGCCAAGCTTGAGGCAGGCATGCAGCTCCGCTTCCAACAGGCTGAACAGGCTTTGCAGCCGGGCGCGATACCAACGCGGCAGACGGCCGCGATGTGGCGTGGCGAACATGGCGAGCCAGAGCGGCGCATGACGTTCGGCGAAAGCGCAGTAGGCCTGGGCCAGCGCCTGAATACGGCTGAAATCGGCGGGGGTGGCCGCGACGGCGGCGGCCAGCTCATCCTGCAAGCCCGCCAGCGTCGCGCCATGCACCGCGAGCAGCACGGCATCCATATCCGGGAACAGATTATAAATCGTGCCCGGCGCGTAGCCGATGCGCGCGGCGAGCGCGCGGGCGGTCAGCGCCGCCCCGCCCTTTTGCGCGACGAGCGCGCGCGCCGCCTGCACGATCAAGGCGCGCAGCTCATCCGGCGTATGGTCCTTGCGCCGCGCCATGCCGTCAGCCCCGCAAACTTATTGATAAAACTGGTTTTTTCATCGGTTACGCCACGCCATCACGCCTTTTAATGAACGATGTTCAGAATTATATTGAACAATGTTCATAATAATGCTAGGGTTGCTTCCTGTCAAGTTCTGTGGCTGGTTAACCCAGCGCTGTTTGAAGGGAGCACCCGATGTCGTCGCCGAGCCTCGCCCTGCTGCAAAGCCGCCGGTTCCTGCCGCTGTTCGTGACGCAGTTCATCGCCGCCTTCTGCGACAATGTCTATCGCAGCGCGATGCTGATGCAACTGACTTTCCTCGGCGGCCTGGCCGACCAGCAAGGCAGCACGTTCGCGGTGGCAGCGGCAGGCGCGGTGTTCATCGCGCCCTATTTCCTGTTTTCGGCCACGGCGGGCCAGCTCAGCGACAAATACAGCAAGAGCCGGGTGACGCGGATCATCAAGCTGACCGAAGTCGGGCTCTTCGCGTTCGGCGGCCTCGCGCTATGGCTCGCTTCGCTGCCGCTCATGTTCATCAGCCTGTTCCTGCTCGGCACCAGCGCGACCTTCTTCGGCCCGCTCAAGTATAGCCTGCTGCCGGAACTGGTGCATGAGGACGAACTTGTCGCCGCCAACAGCCTGACCGAAGCGGCGACCTTCCTTGCCATCCTGCTCGGCAATATCACGGGCGGGCTGCTGCTGCTGGCAGGCGCACCCGACGGGCTGCTGGCCGGGCTCGGTGCACTGCCGGTGTTCGGGCTGCTCACCCTGTTGGCCATGATGACGGCGGCACTGACTTTTCTCATCCCTGCGACGCAGGCGCAAGTACCGGCGCTGACCATCGACCATAACATCATGCGCGCGACGCTGCCGGTGCTGCAGACAGCGCTGCGCGACAAGGTGCTGGCGCGTACGATCTATGGCATTTCCTGGTTATGGTTCGTGGGTTCGGTCTTTCTCTCGATCTTCCCGCCCTATGTGCGCGACGTGCTGCAGGGCGCGCCGGAGCTCGCCACCCTGTTTTTGACCGCCTTCTCGCTCGGCATCGCGCTCGGCTCGGCGCTGTGCCAGAAACTGTTGCAGGGCGTGCTGTCGACACAGTTCGTGCCGCTCGGCGCGCTCGGCATGGCGGTCTGCGCCGGGCTGCTCACGCTCGCGAGCGATGGCTTCGCCTGGGCCGGCGCGCAGCATGGCTGGCTCGATTTCCTCGCGCAGGGCAATGGCTGGTTCATCCTGCTCAGCCTGTTCGGCATCGCGCTGTCGGGCGGCATTTTCAGCGTGCCGCTTTATGTGCTGCTGCAGGTGCGGAGCCCGGAAAGCGCGCGCGCGCGCATCGTCGCGGCCAACAATATCGTCAATGCGGGCCTCATGGTGCTGGCCTCGGGCTATATCGCCGCCGTGCTGGCGCTGGGCGGCACGATGCATACGCTGTTCTGGCTCACGGGCGCGCTCGGGCTGCTCGTCACGCTCTATAGCTGCCTGTTGCTGCCGCAGAGCCTGACCAAGAGCCTGTTCCGCCTGATCCTGCAGTTCGCTTATCGCGTGAAGCTGCAGGGCGCGGAGCACGCCGTCGGCGACGACGCCAAAGCCGTCTATGTCGTCAACCATCTCTCCTTCATCGACGGGTTGCTGATCGGCGCGTTCCTGCCGGGGCGGCCGGTTTTCGCCGTCAACACGCATATCACGCGCTTCTGGTGGGCCAAGCTGTTCCTGGCGCTTGTCGATCACAAGGCCATCGACCCGACCAACCCGCTCGCGCTCAAGACAATGATCGCGACGGTCAGCGGCAATCGCCCGCTCGTCATCTTCCCGGAAGGGCGGCTGACGCAGACCGGTGCGTTGATGAAAGTTTATGAAGGGCCGGGGCTGATCGCCGACAAGACAGGCGCGCCGATCATCCCGGTGCGGCTCGACGGCGCGCAATATACCCCCTTCTCCAAATTGCGCGGCAAATACCGGCTGCGCTGGTTCCCGAAAATCACGATCACGCTGCTGCCGCCGATGCATCTCAACCTGGCGGAAGGGCTGACCGGGCGGGCGCGCCGGCAACAGGCGGCGGATCAGCTCTACCGCATCATGTCGGACATGATGTTCACGACCGCACTGCAGGCGCAAAGCCTGTGGCAGGCACTCGTTCAGGCCGAGACGCTGCATGGTAAGCAGCGGCTGATGCTGGAAGACATCAACCGCCACCCACTCAGCTACCGCCGCATCATCATCGGCGCGCTCGCGCTCGGGCGGCCGCTGGCCCGGCGCAGCACGCTCGGCGAACGGGTGGGGCTGCTCTTGCCCAACAGCAACGGCACCGCGCTTGCCTTCTTCGCGCTGCAAGCCTATGGCCGCGTCCCGGCGATGCTCAATTACACGACCGGCCTCGCCAATATGCGCAGCGCGCTCGCGACGGCGCAGATCAAGACGCTCGTGACGAGCCGCCGCTTCATCGCCGCCGCCAAGCTCGGGCCGCTGCTCGACGCGCTCGCGCCGGACATCGGCATCGTTTTTCTCGAAGATCTGCAACGCCAGATCGGGCCGCTTGCCAAGCTGCGGGCGCTGTTGCTCGCGCCCTTTGCTGCACGCTGGCACCGGCGCTGGCATCTGCTCGCCGACGATCCGGCGGTGGTGCTGTTCACCTCGGGCTCGGAAGGCGTGCCGAAAGGCGTGGTGCTCAGTCATCACAATATCCTCGCCAACCGGCAGCAGCTCGCGGCGCGGATCGACTTCAACCCGAGCGACATCGTCTTCAACGCCCTGCCGATGTTCCACTCCTTTGGCCTCACGGCGGGCTTCCTGCTGCCAGTATTGTCGGGCGTGCGCGGATTCCTCTATCCCTCGCCGCTGCATTACCGCATCGTGCCGGAGCTGTGTTACGACGTGAACGCGACCATCCTGTTCGGCACCGACACCTTCCTGACCGGCTATGCCCGCATGGCGCACCCTTACGATTTCTATAGTGTGCGTTATGTCTTCGCCGGGGCCGAAAAGGTCAAGGACAGCACCAAGCTCACCTGGGCGCAAAAATTCGGCTTGCGGATTCTGGAAGGCTATGGCGCGACCGAAACCGCGCCGGTACTCGCGATCAATACGCCGATGGCGACGCGCGCCGGCTCGGTCGGGCAGCTGCTGCCGGGCTTGACCGCGCGGCTCGCGCCGGTGCCCGGCATTACGGAAGGCGGCAAGCTGCTCGTGCAGGGGCCGAACATCATGCTCGGCTATCTCAAGAGCGATCAGCCGGGCGTGCTGCAGCCGCCGGAAGGCGGCTGGTACGACACCGGCGATATCGTGACCATCGACGCGGACGGGTTCGTCAGCATCGTCGGGCGCATGAAGCGCTTCGCCAAGATCGCGGGCGAGATGGTCTCGCTCGGCGCGGTCGAGCAATATGCCCAGCCGCTCGTGCCCGCCGACAAGCTCGTGGCCGTCATCAGCGTGCCGGACGAGCGCAAGGGCGAACAGCTCATTCTGTTCAGCAACGACCCGGCGCTGACGCGCGACAAGGTGGCGGCTGCCGCGCGCGCAGCGCAGCTTACCGAGCTGATGGTGCCGCGCACGGTGCAGTATCTGGAGAAAATCCCGCTGCTCGGCACCGGCAAGGTCGATTATGTGGCGCTCAAGGAAGCGGCGACGGGAGCGGCGCAGGCGGCTTGACTTATTTTTTCCCTCAACGGCGGGCGGAGCCTTCGGCTCCTTGCCTACGCCCGCATAAGCGGGCGAGCCCTCAATGGGCTACCTCAAGCCTCTGCCAATCTGTGCAGGACGGATTGGCAGAGGCTTGCGGAAGAAAAACTCATTCCCGCAACGGCGGGTGGAGCCTGCGGCTCCTTGAAGCGCGATGCTCAAACGCCGCGAGGCTGGCGCCCGCATAAGCGGGCGAACCCTCAATGGGCTACCTCAAGCCCTGCCAATCTGTGCAGGACGGATTGGCAGGGGCTTGCGGCATAAAAACTCAGACGCCGGATCTCTTGCCGCAGGGGC
>JBDHTV010000106.1:0-6288 GCA_039808825.1 Bdellovibrionales bacterium
ATTTCGATGGTCTTGCCCTGCAATTCACCCGGCATCAATCGGCCGATATTCGGATTGACGTGGTCTTTCGCCGTGGCCACGAGATGCAGGCTTTCATACGGCTTGGTCTCGTCGATGAGATAGTCCTTGAAGTCCTCGGTCCTGAGCCGGAACGCCTGCTGCAGGATCGAGAGGGCTTTGTAGCACATGGCGCGATCGTCGCCGGGAACAACGACCCGGAAAGCCAGCAGATCGGTCATCGCGCCAATCTCATAGCCTTTCTGCTGCAGCTTTTTATGCACTGAAGCGGGATGCTTGGCCCGGCCATGCACATCGACCTCGACCGGACCGTTGTCACGGTCCTTGTTTAAAGAGACTTCCACAAGCGATTTGATGAAATGGCTGCCTGCCTTGACGATTTCCTTCTCGCGATCATAGAAGCCTTCGCCCATCTGGTCTTCGACCGCGCGCACGACACGCTTGCGTTCGCCGGGGTGGCGATATTCGAAAATGTAATCCTGAATCTTGTCGGCCGCGGCTTTCCAGCCCACCGCCACGGCGAGCGGCTGATAAAGCTTTTCGGCGATCGTCAGGATGTTCTGGGCTTCCTTGGGGCTCCGTTCGTTGGCCCGCTCCCAGGTCCGCAGACGGTTCATCGCTTCCGCCGTCTTGATGACCGCGACACGCGGATTGGGCATGGCGAGCGCCATTTCCTGCGCATCTTCAAACACCTGCGGCGGCAAATTAGGGTTGCCCGCATAAAGACGTGGCACGCGCGAGAAGCGCGCGACCTGATCGGCCAGCACGAAGGCGGCATTCACGGCGTCGCGCCGTTCGAGCGTCAATTCGTCGGCCGCGGACAAGCGTGCAATCAACGCATCGCGCATCGTGCCTGCGCTATTGGGATTGCGCGCGATGGTTTGCTCGAACAGTGCGGCCAGCACGCTTTCAGCTTTGGTCGGCGTTCCCGCATCGAGATTGAGATGCGCAACGGGCGCCGCGACCTCAACGGGATAAGTCGTGCTCATTTCCACGGGACGGCCCACGCCGAAATGCGACAGCGCCACGGCCGACGCCGCCTTGACCAAGGCATAATCGATATGATTGTGGGCGCAAGCCTTGCTGAGCTGCGCCTGCGCCATCGCCCCGCTCATCTGGGTGATTTCGAGAATCGCGGCGCGGGGGAAGCGCGGCCGCAGCGGATCATGCTTTATATCGCGCGCCTTGGCCATTGCCCCCTGCTATACTCCTGCCGCCCGTGCGACGTTAGTTGTTGCCTTCGATATCGGCGTCTTCAAACTGCATGCCGGCTTCGGCGCCTTCTTCGGCACCGCCCTCGTCCTCAAAGTCGCCGAACTCTTCGCCAGCGTCTTCTTCCTTATCGGTGACCCACTGCTGCTGCTCACCGACCATCAGCTCCGCCACTTCCTCTTCCGGCTGGTCCGGCTCGACGCGATGCTGCAAGCCCTTGACCAGCTGGTCCTGCAGACCGCCGAGATCAAGTTTCTCATCGGCAATCTCGCGCAGCGCCACCACCGGATTTTTATCGCGGTCACGTTCGACCTGCAGCACGCCGCCCGCCGCAATCTCGCGCGCCCGCTGCGCGGCCAGCATCACCAGATCAAAACGGTTCGGGACCTGAAGAATGCAATCTTCAACTGTGACACGCGCCATGAAATCATACCTCAAATTGGTTAGAGAATTGCGTTAACGCCGTGCGCCAAAAGGCTTGCGGCGTTGCAACCTCTATCAATACGCAAACGCCACAGCGCTTGCAAATAAAGTTTAACATTTGTCAGGGGCCTGACCAGTGGAGTATTATTTTCATGTCACGCAATAGAAATATTTGCGTCGCCTTACAGAAATTTGGTATCAGAAAGCTTGTTAATTTTTTTTCACTTCGTTAATTTGCAGGGCTTTTATAAAAATTAACCTTTTACGGAAGGGCGCGACGATGATTTTCTACAAAGAAGAGCGTATGGCGGTCTTTATTGACGGCGCTAACCTCTATGCCGCCGCGCGTGGTCTCGGCTTCGATATCGACTATCGCAAGCTGCTTGAGCTGTTCGCCAACAAGGGCCGTCTGGTCCGCGCCTTCTATTATACCGCCCTGGTTGAAAACGAAGAATATTCCCCGATCCGCCCCCTTGTCGATTGGCTTGATTACAACGGCTATACCATGGTCACCAAGCCGACCAAGGAATTCACCGACGCTTTCGGCCGCCGCAAGATCAAGGGCAATATGGATATTGAGCTCGCGATTGACGTCATGGAGATGTCGGACCGGGTCGAGCATATCGTCATCTTCTCCGGCGACGGCGATTTCCGCCGCCTGGTTGAAGCGGTGCAACGCAAGGGCGTGCGCGTCAGCGTCGTCAGCACAATGCGTTCCCAGCCGCCGATGGTCGCCGACGAACTGCGCCGTCAAGCCGACAATTTCATCGAGTTGCAGGATATCGCCAATATGATCGCGCGCAGCCGCGATGGCGGCCAGGGCAGCCAGCCGAATTTCGCGCCCGCCGCGCAGCTTAAGGAAGCGGCGCAGAATTTGGCGCAAGCCCAGCAGGAAATTGAAGACGTCGCCTGAGCCGCGTTCAGTTGACCGTCATGCGGTTCGGAATGCGGATCTTGAAGGTCGTGCCGCGGTAAATCTCGGATTCGACCGTAATCGTGCCTCCCAGGATCTGTACTTCGCGCAATACCGCGTCCAGCCCCACGCCGCGGCCTGAAATCTGGCTCACCCCATCGCGGGTCGAGACGCCCATGCCGAAAATATGCTGAATGATCTGCTGGTCATCCTCGAAACGCCACGGTCCTTCCGGATCCATCGCCGCCAGCTTTTGCCGGATACGGTTGGGGTCGATGCCCGCGCCATCGTCACTGATTTTGATCGACAGCCAGTCGTCCGCCTCGCTCGTAACATCGACGCTGACGAGGCCTGATGAATCCTTCTGCCGCGCCATGCGCGTAACCGGCGGCTCGACGCCATGGTCGATAATGTTGCGGCTGATATGCGACAAGGAGAAGAAGAAGTTTTGCAGCGGCCTGGCCAGCACACAGATATTGCCGCCACTGAAGGCAATCGGCTTCAGGTTCTTGTCCATCTGCTGCGCCATCTCGATCAACTCGCGCTCGAAACCGAGGAAACAGGTACGGATCGGCACGGCGGCGATCTTGCTATAATAACGATCGAGCAATTCCGGCGGCGCGTGTTGGGCTTTTAGAAAATCGGCGAAATCGTAAATCTGGTCTTCGGTGATCTCATAAATCGTACCGCGCGCCTCTTCATGCTCGCCGATCAAGTCGCGCACTTCGAGCAGAACACGGCCGAACTCGGCAGCGATTGCATCATGCGCGGTCGCGACGAGAATCTGCAGATCCATATCGCTGCTGAGCGCGCTGCCGCGAATCTGCGTTTCGATTTCATGGATAAGCGAGCCGAATTTGATGAGGTCGAAGTGGCGCACCGCGCCCTTGAGCGTATGGAGCTGGCGCATCAAGTCGGACAAGTCTTGCAGGCGGATATCGCCGCTGTCGGTATAGGCGATGAATTCGCGGATATGGCCGATCGTGGTAATGAACTGATTGCGCTCCTTGAAGATCTTGCAGATCATATTGGCGAATTGCTGCCGCTGTTCGGCAAGCGCCTGCGCTTCCGTTTCCTCGGTGCGGTCGGTGACGATGACCACGACATTGAACAGCATGCCTTCGCTGTCGCGGATTGGCTTGTACTCCAGCGCGATATTGCGGCGCACGGAATGCGGAAAAGTCTGGGGCAGGAAACGCACCGCGTCATCGAAGCCGAGCGCATGCGTCGGGTCGAACAAAACCTCGATCCAACCGACAAAATCGTCGCGCGACTCTTGCGGCACATGCAGCACATCGGCGATATGCCGGCCCGCGGGTTCCGTTTCCAGCATTTCAATGCAGGCTTGCGAATACATGGGGCCGCAAACGCCGCTGCGATCGAAAGTCAGGAAGCCCTGCCCAAGCGAGTTGACCAGCACTTCGGTCAACCGCGCCTGGTCGGTCACCTGCTTGTGCACGACATAATTCATGTAGGACAACACAGCGAGACCGCCGAACGCCGCAAACCCCATGACCAGCGCGGCGTTCGCATCCGTGACGGGTTTTTTGCCGAGAACCGGCAGCAGCGCCGCGCCATAGAGCAGCAGCACGATACCAGCCATGCCGATCAAGGTCGTATGGATGAGATCCACACGCTTGATCGCATCCGTCAGCAGACTGCGCTGCGGCTTGGCGTCGACCGTATCGGGCGTCGGGTCATCCATCGCCAGACCTACCGGGTAGCCGGTGCATGAATGGCACGATGGATGGCGAGATGAACCTGGAAGACCTGGTCGTTCAAGGTGAACGGTACGATCATATAATGCCCGCGATGGAAGTGGCTCAAGAAGTGGCCCTTGCCGGTCACGACGCTCGGGATTCCAAGCTTGAGTTCATAGCCGCGCCGGTTGAGATCCGTCTTCATATGGCCGAAAATCATATTGGTGAGTTCGCCCACCGCATCGACCGCCATCTCGTGCGTGATGTTCACCGCCTTACCCAATACCTTGGGTAAAATGGCGCGCATGGTTTCGTAATTGAAGCTCAAGGTCAGCGTGCCTTCAAGTTCGTGTTGCACGATGCCGATAACGCCCGAGACATCACCAACCAGCGAGACCATGCCGTGACCGATTTCGTGCTTGCCGGGCTTCACGTCGAGATCGAACGTATGGCGCATCGCGGCGACCACGGCCTCGCTGATCTCCTGGGCTAGGGTCGCGTCAAGCGCAAGCTTCAGTTCCATCGACATGGGTGCTCTCCCACAAGCAACAAGGTGGCATATGCCGCCGGAAAAAGTGCCGACGTCGTTGCCCGGCCGGATATGACATGATTCAATCTGCTATGCGCGCGGATTAGGCAGCGGGATGCTTCTTGCATAGGAAACCCCACCTCCGCGCGGTTTCAGCGCATATTGTTGGCGCGTTTACGCTTCAGCCACTCATTGATCTCGAACAGCTTCTTGCTCAAATCGGTCGGCGAGACCGGCTTGATGATATAAGAGGTCGCCCCCGCCTTGATGGCTTTCATGATATTCTGCTGCTCGGACTCAGCCGTCAGCATGACGAAGGCCGTATCGGCATATTCCGGCTTGGCACGAAAGGAGCTCAAGACCTCCAATCCGGAAATCGTCGGCATGTTCCAGTCGAGAAAAACGACATCGTAAGGCGACTGCTCCGACCGTGCCTTTTGGATAAGTTCGATCGCCTCCCCGCCATCCGCAGCCGTCGTGACATTGGTGACGCGCGATTCCTGCAAGGTATTGCGGACGAATTGACGAATCAGAAAATGATCGTCTGCGACCAAAACCTTTAAATTGGCAATCTGGCTCACGGTTGCTCCCCGATCGCCCGCTGGGAATGGGGCGGGAATGACTTTGATAACAACCTGGAAAAATTGCCACAAATTCCTTGCCGTATGGTTAAAGGAAGCTGTGGCACCAACGATGGCGCAGCGGCAGAAAAGGCCTAACTACAAGATATTAGTGTTGTTTGAGGTGCTGCAGGATCATGAAGATGGCCCGCTCGACGTCCGCAATCGGAGCCATGCCATCCACTTCGTGAAGAATTCCTTCCGCAGCGTAATAGGGAATGACCGGCTCGGTCTGTTGGCGATAAACGCTGATCCGCGTCTTCATCGCTTCAGCGTTGTCATCGGCGCGGCGGGTAAATTGCGTGCCGCCGCACTTGTCGCATATACCGGGCTTTTGTGTCGGCTTGAAACTGTCGTGATAGCCGGCACCGCACTGGGCACAGGTAAAACGGCCGCTCACGCGTTCAATCAGGGCCTGTTCATCGACCTTCAGCACGATCACGGCATCGAGCTGCTTGCCTTTACTATTCAACATGACGTCAAGCGCCTCGGCCTGCGGCACGGTGCGCGGAAACCCATCGAGGATCACGCCTTTGGCGCAATCCGCGCGTTCCATGCGGTCGGCGATGAGACTGATCATCAAACTATCGGGAACCAGGGAACCGGCGTCCATCAAAGCCTTGGCTTCCTGGCCGAGAGGCTCGCCATTTTTGATGGCCGCACGCAGCATGTCGCCGGTTGAAAGCTGAACCAGGCCGAACTCTTCTTCAATCCGTTTGGCCTGCGTGCCCTTGCCGGCGCCGGGCGGACCAAAGAGAATGATATGCATCATGGTCCGTCCCTTTTCTTTTAGACCTTACGACCGCGCAAGCGGGCCTTTTTGATCAGCCCTTCATATTGCTGCGCCATCATCTGCGCCTGCACCTTGCTGAT
>JBDHTV010000107.1:0-6276 GCA_039808825.1 Bdellovibrionales bacterium
ATCATCGGCGGACCGCGGCGTATCTGTTCATGGATAGCCGAGACATACTCGCCCAGAATACCAAAGAAGAACAGGATCAGCCCGTTGAAGAAAAATTGCGCGACGATCAGCGTTGGAATGCCGCTCGGAACAGTACCCCAGAAGAGCAAGTTTAAGATCAGGCTTGCCATTGCATAGAGCAAACTCAAGGCGGAACAGGCGATCCCCAGCAGAATGCACATACGAATCGGCGCTTTAGACGACGAGATGATGCCGTTCAGAGCCTGATCAACCAAATTCAGCAGTGTGTTCTTTGAGAAACCTCTTTGCCGCACCCCCCATTTATATGGAACGCAGGCATATGGTACAGCCGCTGTCTTAGCTATAAGACCTCGCACATAGGGATAATAATCGTCAACCTGAGTTACTTCAGCGAGCACTTGTTTATCGACCAGTTGGAATTCACCCGCATCCGGGATGAGCTGGATATCCGAGAATTTTCTTACGAGATAGTAATAGATCTGACGGCTTGTCCGTAGCCACCATATTTCATTACGGTCCATACGGATGCCGTACACTATACGACAGCCTTGTTCCCAGTGTTTTACAAATTCCGGTATGACTTCGGGCGGATCCTGCATATCGGCAGGCAGCATCACAACCGTGGCATCGCCGGTCGCATATTTCAGCGCGTGGAATACATTCCTGAACGGCCCGACATTGCGCGAGTTACGAATGACTTTGATCCGCTTGTCCCGCGCTGCCAGATCACGCAAAATCGCAAAGGTGCGGTCGGAAGACGCATTGTCGGCAAAGATATGCTCGTAGTCATATTGCAGCAACTGCGCTTCCATCACCTGCCGTGTCGCCTGATAACAAGCCTCGACATTGTCTTCTTCGTTATAGCAGGGCGTGACGATGCTGATCTTTTTGCGGGTCATGCCTTGCTCTGCCGTAATGTTTGAGAACCCAGACCGGTTTGCTGCGTGATGGCGGCGGTAATGCTCGCGGCATCAAGCCCGATACGCTGCAAGAGTTCCTGCTGTGTGCCGCCGACGCCTTTTAAGGCCAGTTCCGGCACGGCGAAGGGCAGCAGGCGGGCAACCGGCTGCGGCTGCGTCGCCAGACAACCGCCAACAGCATCGGCAAGGCCGCCGAAACGCGAATGCTCTTCGAGCGTAGCAATCCAGGGATAGCGCGCCGCCTGCTGCGCCAGCCACGCGGTATCGAGCGGCTTAACAAACGGGCAGCTGGCAACCGCCGCGGCCACGCCTGCCGCCGCCAAAGCGTCCGCCACCTGCAGCGCGGTTGGCAGCATACCGCCGGTTGAAAGCAGCAGCAGGTCTTTGCCGGGCCGCATGGCGACGATCTTGCCCGGCGCGAAGCTGGCATCAGCCGCATGCAGTTTCGGCTCCCCGGCCTTGCCAAGCCGCAGATAGCACGGGCCGTCATGCCGCATCATCCAACGCGTGACGAAATCAACCTCGACCGGATCGCCCGGCGCCAGCACGGTCATGTTCGGCAAGGCGCGCATGACCGCGAGATCTTCCACGGCATGATGCGTGTAGCCCTGCGAACCATAAGCGAGCCCGCCGCCGACCGAAACGACCTTCACATCGCCATTGTGGTAGCAGACATCGTTGCGGATCTGCTCATAGCAGCGCAACGTGGTGAAATTACCGATGGAGTAGCACACGACCTTACGGCCCGTCATCGCCAGGCCGCCCGCGATCCCTGTCATATTCTGCTCGGCGACGCCAACATTGATGAAGCGTTGCGGGTACTGCTGAATAAAAGGCTCGAGCACCGAATAACCAAGATCGCCGCAGAGCAGCCAGATGCGTTCGTCGGCTGCGGCACATTCCAGCAAGGCTTTGATAAAGGTCGTGCGCATCGCTTATTCCCCCAGCTCGGCTAAAGCCTGCGCCAACTGCGCCGTATCCGGGGAACGGTAATGCCAGGCCAGATCGTTTTCCATGAAGCTGACGCCTTTGCCTTTCACGGTATGCGCCAGGATAAGCGTCGGCAATACCGGATGCGTGCCCTGCAACGCCGGACGCAGCGCCGCATGATCGTGGCCATCGAGCTCGACGACATGCCAGCCGAAAGCGCGCCATTTATCGGCGAAAGGCTCGAGATCAAGCACATCCTTGACCGAACCGAAGCTCTGGATCTTGTTGTAATCGACAATGACCGTAAGGTTGGCGAGCTTGTGGAACGGCGCAAACAAGGCCGCTTCCCAGATGGAGCCTTCGTCGCATTCGCCATCGCTCAGCAGCACGAAAACGCGCGCCCCACGCCCGTCGGCGCGCAACCCCAGCGCCATGCCACAACCGATGGACAGACCATGACCGAGCGATCCGGTCGAGACCTCCACGCCGGGTACGCCCGCGTGGTTGATATGGCCCGTGAGCGGCGAGCCGTCGGCGCAATAACCCTTGAGCCAGTCAACTGGAAAAAATCCGCGTTCAGCCAGCGCGGCATAAATGATGGCCGCGCCATGCCCCTTGCTCAAAATAAAACGATCGCGCTGCGGCAATTGCGGCTGCTGTGGATCGATGCGCATGACGTCGTGATAAAGGACGGCAAGGATATCGGCAGCCGACAAGCAGGTGCCGATATGCGAGGCCTTGGCGGCATGCACCATGCGCAGCGCATTGGCGCGCGTACGCCGCGCAAAGTATTCGCTTGTCAGATCTGGAGCCATTCCCGCCATACTATGCTCGTCCTCAAGTTTAAGACTTAAAGTTCAATATAAGACACCCATGGGTCGATCGGGAAGCGTTCAATCTTGTAGTGCCGGAGATCAAGGCTTTCCAGTAGTGCCGTCGTTTCTCCCGGAAAGTTGGGGCAGTTCAACTCATCAAAACAAATCAACGCCCCTTTACTCATCCGCGGCAAGAAAAGCTCCAACGCTTTCTTTGTCGGGGCGTACAAATCAAAATCGAGATAAAGCAACGAGACTAAAAGGTGCTTGTTCTGTTCCAGATAAGCGGCAGCGGTCACCAGAAAATCACCAGCGACAAATTCGATATTCGGAATGTGCGACAAGTGCCGCTCGGCATTATACTTTTGGACCGACCGCTCGAGGCTGGCCTGCGTTTCCCCCTTGAGATCGCCGACGGCAGCCGCGCGGACCGTATTATTATCCTCTGGCGCCACGCTGGGAAATCCTGAGAAAGTGTCGAAGCCGATAATTTTGCGATTATAATTGGTGGGCTCATAGATATTTGTGAGCTGTGCCCAGGTAAAAAGACCGGCACCGTTAAAAACCCCGCATTCGACAATAGCGCCATTGACCGTCATAATTTTCTGAAACATCGCCTGCTTGCAGAGAAAGCGTGCGACACTGCGCTTAGAAGCGAAACGCGGGAAGGCTTCGAGCTTCTCAAAAACCGTCAAGGGTGATTGCGTATAAGCTTCTTCCAACAAGCGATAGCCGTCCTGGTCCTTGTTTGAGTGGCGTTTCGGATTTGAGCCCATTGGTATCATGCTGGTTTCCTTTCATTCTGATGCGACTGCAACACGCGCTGCAGGGCCTGTGATAAAGCCACTTGCGGCGCAAAAATCGTTTTGAGACGCGCTATATCGGGAATATAGCGGGCGGGCGGTACAGCTGTCGGCTTACCATGGACCTCGACCGCAACGCCGCCAACCAATGCTGCAATCTGCTCCGCTAACTCCTTCAGCGAAACCACCGCCTCCCCGCCCACATTATAGACGCGCTCCGTTCCACCAGCGCACAAAAGCTTCCAGAGCATGATGGTCAGATCGCTTGCATAACAGTAGCTGCGCAAAGCGGTCCCATCGCTTTTGATGATAATCTTTCCTGTTTCTTTAGCTTGACGGATAAAATCAGGCACCGCGAAACTGCTGGACAGATCCTGGTTGGGCCCAAGAAAGGCAAAAAGCCGCCCACTAACGGTTGGCACGCCGGAAGTATAACACAGCATTTCGCAATAACGCTTTGCTTCCGCATAGCATGAACGGGGATCGGTGACGTCGGGCGCCCCCATGTAAGTCTCGGGAATGACCGCCATCGTTTCCGGCTGCCGACCATAAACCGCCCCACTGCTGAGGTATAGCAGCGCTTGCACAGGATGCCGCCGCAGACAGGATAGCACTGCTTCGGTTTTTCCTACGATATCATGGAGGGTTTGCCATGGCTGCTGCATATATAGCTGCGGATCGGCCGGCGAAGCGCCGTGGAGAGCGTGGGTAATCTGGTCCGGCACTGTTGCAAGCTCGTCCCACGTCACCCAGCGCAGCCATTCTGCCGTGGCGACCGCAGGGTGTTTTGCCAGTGCCTTTGACACGGATCTGGTAGGCAAGATCACACGAATTGAATGAGCGGGCTGTGTAAGATTCCACGTGGCAAGGCTTTGCAGCAAATAACTGCCAATAAACCCGGTTGCCCCTGTCAGCAAAAGTGTACCATCGGCAAGGCTGGCAAGCTCGGCGTGACAGGCGGCGTTTATCGCGGCCATATCCTCCGCGATTATTTGCTGCCGTAAGGTTTGCCCGGCTAAATGGTTCATGCACCCCACCGCCGCTTATCAGCAAGAAACAACGTAATTTGCTCGGCAATGTAATCGAGATGTTCGTTGTGCAGGCCGGGATACACACCCAGCCAGAACGTTTGATGCATCACACGGTCGCTGTTGGCCAATTCGCCCACTACGCGACGCGGCCGTCCCTGCATATAAGGCTGACGCAGCAGGTTGCCGCCAAACAGCAGGCGCGTACCAATCTTGCGCTCATTCAGGTATTGCAGCAAAGACTCACGCTTAAACGGCGCATCATCACGCAACGATATACAATAGCCGAACCACGAAGGATCGCTCTTCGGTGTCGCCATCGGCAAAATAAAGATATCCTCAAAAGGCTGTAGCAATTCGGTCAGGCGGGCAAAATTCTGGCGCCGCGCGGTCACAAAACCATCGAGGCGATCCATCTGTGCGAACGCCACAGCCGCCTGCATATCGGTAATCTTGAGATTATAACCAAGATGCGAATAGGTATATTTATGGTCATAGCCGTGGGGCAATTCGCCGAGTTGCCATTCGAAACGTTTCTTGCAGGTATTATCGCATCCCGGCGCACACCAACAGTCGCGCCCCCAGTCACGGAAGGACTCCAGAGCGCGGCGCATCAATGAATTCGCGGTGAAGACGGCACCGCCCTCTCCCATCGTGATGTGGTGGGCTGGGTAGAAGCTCAAAGTACCAATATTCCCGAAAGTACCGACCATCTTACCGTCGTAACGCGCCCCGAGCGCATCACAGCAATCCTCAACCACTAAAAGATTATGTTTCTTCGCCACGGCCATCACCTGGCCAAGGTCGAATGGATTACCCAACGTATGAGCGAGCATGATCGCGCGCGTACGCGGCCCTACGGCAGACTCGAGCAGCGCCATGTCCATATTGTATGTCGGGATATCGACATCGAGGAAAACGGGGATCAGACCGTTCTGCAGCAACGGATTGACCGTTGTCGGAAAGCCGGTGGCACAGGTAATGACTTCATCGCCCGACTGCAGCGCCTGCACGCCCAACAGCGGTGACGTTAACGCCGTCGCCGCAAGCAAGTTCGCGGAAGAACCGGAATTGACAGTCAGAACATTCTTGATGCCAATATAGGCCGCTAGTTTTTTCTCAAACGCTTCATTGAAACGTCCGGTTGTCAGCCAGAAATCCAGCGCGGAGTCGACCAGCGCCATCATTTCTTCCGCGCCATACACCTTACCGCTGACCGGGACAGGACTTACACCAGGCGTGAATGGTTTATCCGCATGCGCTAGGGCATGAAAACGACGTACAAGATCGGCTATCGTCGCGCGAAGTTGCGCTGGGTTCTCTGTTTCAGGCGGCGACATAGTGCTCCTTCGCTTCCACGGCGGCTTTTGTTGAATGCGGCCTAACTTAAGGCACAATAGTGCTCAATTTGCTGTAATGTATATGCCCGCAAAGCCTCCCCTGACAAATGTGCGGCCTGGTACCAGCTCACGGTCAAGCCGAGCGCTTCATCCAGCGTCAGGCATGGGTGCCAAGGCAGGTAACGCATGGCTTTCGTGATGTCGAGGGTCAGAAAACCGGCTTCATGCCAGTCCTTAACCGGCTCGCAGCGCCAGGAGGCTGTGCCGCCCCAAAGGCTGACCAGTCGCTCGACCACGCTTTGTACGCTCGCAAAAGCTTGCGGCGGCGGCCCAAAATTCCAAGCTTGCGCCAACGGCCGCTGGCCGGCCAGCAGCCCCTCGCCCAGCACCAGATAGCCATTCACAGCCTCAAGCACGTG
>JBDHTV010000108.1:0-6202 GCA_039808825.1 Bdellovibrionales bacterium
CGGCAGCAGCGAGCAGCACGGCGATAAAGACCGGCGCGATGCGAAACCAGCGCCGCGCGAGATAACGGCCATAGCCGGTCGGCGCGCGGTCGAGCAACAATGTGATGACAAAGCCGCTGAGGATGACAAAGACATCAACCGCCTGCACATCCCACAAATTTTGCCGCAGCGGCTTGAAGGACAGCGCGATGCTGGTCGCCCAGTGGCCAAACACGACCCAGCAGGCCAGCACACCGCGCAGCCCTTCCAGCTCCGGGATGGTTCCAGCGCTGTGCGCCGGTGTCTCGGCTTGCGCCATGTCAGGCAGCCTGTTGCAACTGGTCGAGATAGGCCTGCACCTCGGCGATCTTGGCCTGCACCCGCGCCTTCTGCGTGGCGCAGACGCTGTCGCTGCTCAGAAAACCCGGCTGTTGCGCCAAACGGCGCAATTCGGCGGCAGAATTTTCCAACCGCCGCCCCGGCTTGCCTTGCGCCGCGCGCGCATCGATCCAGGCGTCGATTTTCGGGCCGATTTTCCAGAGTAGCTTATGTTCCACCTTGTAGCGGAACCAGCGCGGCAGCAGGTTATTATAAGCCAGATTGAGCATGCGCATGCAGCGCGCGCCGAAGGTCGCAGCCGCCGTGACCGGGATCTCGGCCTGGTCCTGCACGGTCTGACGCAACTTGTCCGCCGTCTTGGCGTCACCCGTCAGACTGCGGAACACATCGGACATACCCAACGGCGCCAGCGTATGGAAGACCGGCTTGAGCTGCAGCGAGGCCGCCCAGTCATGCCATTTGAACAGATTGACGCGCGCCGAAGTCGAAACCGGAATCCACGGCACACGATAGGCATCGGCGACGATCGCGCCGTGCATCGCTTCCGCAATAACAAGCTTGGCGCTGCTCAACTGCGCCGAGACTTTCGCGACATCATCGAGCGGATCGATATAATCGATATCGGCCAAAGCGCAGACCCGCTTCCACAGCGGATTACGCGAGGTTTCCCAGTGCGGCATGAACACCACGCGATTGCCGCGCGGCGCGGGCGGGAAACAGGCATCGACCAGAATGGCGGGGTCGGTAATCGCCACATTCTCAGGCAAGCCAAGCAGGCGCGCGCTGTTGGGACCGCGCACCCAGAAAATTTTGTAACCGGCGACGGCGGAAACATCCGGCTCATAACCGCAGCCGGAACCACAGACCATGATACGGCCCTGATGTTCGATCTTCTGCCCGAGCAGTGTGCCAATGCCGAACATCAGCAGATCATCCTGCTGCGCGAGATATTTGCCGAAATAAAGCGGCCAGATATGCTTGTTCAGCACATCGCCGTAATTCGGAAAATGATCATACATAAAAATCTTCATAACACAGCAACTCCCCCACACGGTGTCCACTCATAGGGAACTCTGCCGCCAAGAACAACAGCTTTCACCAGCCGCCGGCTTAATTCGCCAGTTTCTTAGATAAACTCAAATGTTTCAAAGCCTCACGCCCCGGTTTTTCGATATAGCGATAACAAAAAACTGCGGCGCCTAGAACCATGCCATATGTCAGGATAACGGCGAGCCAGGCAGCGACATTCGGCGCCATATATTGGGGGAGGCGCAGTTCAAGCTGACCTAAAACCACATGAAAATGGGCATGCAGCAGATAGATGGAATACGACAACACGCCGAGTTGGTAAAAAGGCTGCGCGGAGAAAAAGCGTGCCGCCGCACCTTGAACGCCAGCCAGGGCGATGACCAGGAGCGGCAGCAGTGGATAAAGCCACAGATCGTCAAGCCCGCTCGCCATTCCGGCCAGCAGGGCGATGAAAACGGCGAAGCATACGCTATCCTGCTGCAGGAAACGCAAAGCAGGCAGCGCGGCCAGCCGGTATGCGAGCAACCCGACGGAAAAGCCGCCGAGACAGCGCAGTACCGCCATCATGTCCATACAGTGATAAATATCGAACTGGCCGTTACGCACGGTCTGCCCGGTTTCGGGCTGGGTCGCGACAAACCCCAGCGTTGCGGCCGCTATACAGCCCAGCACCACCGCGCCTGCGCGGCGCGCGAACAGCGCGAGATAAACCAGCCACGGAAATAGCAGATAAGCCGCCCATTCCGTACTGATCGACCAGGTGGGGCCGCCGATGCTGGCGCCGAACCCCCAGGCGTGAATCATCAACAGATTAGTGATATGAGCCAAGATGGGGTGATCGAGATGTACGGCCGGGCGATGCACTTCGCCATACCCGCCATAGACGGCGAGCGAGTAGAGCGAAATCAGCATCGTGACGGAGAAATAGAGCGGGTAGACGCGTGCGATACGCTTCATTAAGAAATCTTTGTGCGCGGACCAGCTATAGCCTTGCGCGAACATCCCGGCATAGGTCAACGCCATGACATAGCCGCTCAGCACAAAAAACAGATCGACCCAGAAATAACCATGTGCAATGAAACGATTCAGCGCCGTGACTCCGGTATCCGCCGTCTGGTGAAAATGATAGACGGCAACCAAAACGGCAGCGATGCCACGGACTGACGTCAGCGGTTTAATCTCAGCGGCCACAATATTCCCCCTATCGAGCGGCCGCCTTCGGCCCCGTACTTAAAATACGCTCATATGTTGCGAACAGTCCAGCGACATGGCTGGCGCGTGTGGGTGGGTTCGCCCAGAAACGCCGGTACGCAGCGGCCCCCGCCTGCTGCACCGCCGTGTCGTCCTTCAGCTTGCGCAAGGCAGCGGCCAGCCCGGCAACATCGCCCGCCGCAACATGCCAACCTTCGACGCCGTCGGTAATGCGCTCGGACGCCGCCGAAATCGTGCTGACAATTGCCGGAATGCCGCGCGCCGCCGCTTCCGTGACGACCAGCCCATAGGTCTCGTACCACAGGCTGGCGAAGACCAGACAGCGCGCCTGTTCAAGCTCCTGCATGACCTGCGCGGCATCGACCCAGCCGGTCACCCGGCAATGCGGCGCGGCTTCCACCAGCGGCCGCAACGGCCCGTCGCCGACGAAAGTCACTTGCACTTCGGCCTGCCGCGCCGCTTCGATCAGCGTCTCGACACCCTTTTCGATATCGAGCCGCCCAACCGCCATGATCTTCTGGTTGGCCGCGACGGCAACCGGCGGCCGCTGCGGCACCTCGTTGATATTCTCGAGCGGATAGTAGCTGGCATCCGCCGGCAGATAGGGCTGCAGCAGACGGCGCGAATTTTCAGACAGCGTAATATAATGCTTCACCGCGCTTGGCAGATGTCCAAGCGTGCGCTGCGCCACGCTGCGCACGACGCGATAGGCCTTATGCACGAATTGGCGCTTGTCGCAATTGGTGGTCACGCAAGCCAGCGACAGACCGCGCTTCGGGCAGGCGCAACGCTGTTGGAAATCGAAGAACGCGCCGTTCGGGCAGGCGGTATAAAAATCATGCAGCGTGCAGACGACGGCGAAGCCTTTATCGGTCGCCGCGCGCACCGGGCTCGTCGTCAGCGCCTTGGTATAGCCATGCAGATGCACGACGGTCGTGGCAGGATTGAGCGGCTGCAGAATTTGCGCCATCGCCTGCCCGGCCTTCGCGTTCCACAAGCCTTGCAGCATCACGCCGGGATTTTTGCCGACATTGAGCAGCTCTGGCTGCCCAAGGCATACGGTACGCAATGGCGCGTTCTTGAGTTCATCGCAAACCGGACCGACCGCACCGAGAAAGATAACCTCAACGCCTTGATGGGCGAGCGCCACCGCTTCATCGACCGCGACACGGCTCGCCCCGCCCTGGACATGGCAATAATCATTGAGCACCACGACAGTGCGGACATCCGCGCCAGCAGCCACGAGACTAAACCCCTAACATATTGTAGAACAACGAGTATTACATGGCCGTGCCCGCAACAGTCATTTCGTGTTGCGCCGCGAAACATTATCCGTGTAATAGCATGGCCAAACAGAATGACAAGAGATTGCCAGCAATGAATGACGCCGTGCCCACACCGGTCAAACGCAATTACGACAATTTCGTCGTGCTGCGCCTCATCATGTCGCTGCTGGTGATGATCACGCATTTCAAGGTTCTTACCCAGGGCGAGCTGCTGAAATGGCTGCCGATGTCGCCCGAGCTGGCGGTCGCGGGCTTCTTCGTCATCAGCGGCTACGTCATCATCGCGAGCTATGAAAAACTGCCGGTCATGCGCTCGTTTTTCGCCAAACGTTTTTTCCGCATGTATCCGCTCTATGCCCTGGTCATCATCGTCCAGACCATCGGCATGAGCTTGTTTTTCATTGACGATCTTGGCACCCAGGCCGCGAGCATCATCCGCTACTTTGTTGTCAATATGCTGATGCTCAATTTCCTGCAGTATGACATCGGCGGCCTGCTGGCCCATGCGCACAATCCCGGCATTAATCCGAGTCTCTGGACTTTGAAAATTGAAGTCATGTTCTACATGATTGTGCCCATGTTGTGCTGGATCTTCCACCGCTTCCGGCTGGCCGGCCTCATCGTCATGTTCGTATTGTCAACCATCTATGCCGAAATCATGGTCCGGACGGGGCATGCCGAATTATCGCGCCAATTGCCGGGCGCACTGCGCTTCATCGTTGTCGGTATGGCACTCTATTACTACCGGCACAAACTGGTTGTACCTGTGCGTTATGCTATCCCTATCTGCCTGTTCGGCTTTATTTTTCTGCAGTTCCGCGACTACCCGATGCCGACCTGGATCTTCCCGCTGCTCTCGGGCCCGTTCATCATCATGTGCGCGACGAAGATCCCCTTCCCGCGCCCCAAGACGGATTTGTCCTACGGCGTCTATCTGTTCCACGCCCCCTTGATCCAGTTCTCGCTGCTGACCGGGCTTTATCACGATACCTGGTGGTTCCTGGCCGCCCTCGTCGCCACCGCCTGCGGCCTCGCCTATCTCGGCTACCACTTTATCGAAGTGCCTTGCGTCAATCTCGGGCAGAAGATATCGAAAGCAGCCGCCATGGCCCCTCCCGCCAAAACAACAGTCGCTGTAGAAGTTAAACCGGCAGAATGACCACAACGGTACCAGCAATACCCTCCCGGCAGATTCTGCCTCAGCTTCTGATGGGCGCGATCTGGATTTATTGCTCCGTCTATGCCTTTGAAGGCGTCATTCGTTATTTCTTGAATATGTTCGGCGCGGACTCGCTGATCTTTGTCCGCGACATTCTGCTCCTGCTGCCAACGATCTTCCTGTTCTTCGTTCAATTCATCCGTAAAGCTGTGCATCCAGCCTATTGGGTTTATCTCGCGATCATCCTGCTGCATGGACTTGTCTTTTATCTGAACTTCAAGCTGCTCAGCCCGATTGTGTTCGGCATCAAGATTTTTCTGCCGATGCTCGCCGGGGCGGTGATGTCGCGCGCCATCATGCAGCCTAGCCGTAAAATTTTGCTCCTGGTTTTGCTATTATGGGTCGGCAGCGCCATCGGTGTCTGGCTTGATAAATATGCCGTGAGTTTCCCGTGGGTCGGCATGACCACCACGATTGGCGATGTCGAGGTTGAGATCAGCAAAGACTGGCAAGTCAGCGGTGATGAGTATCGGGCGGGCGGCTTCTCGCGCTCTTCGCTTTATATCTCAAATCTATTCCCGCTTTTAGCCCTCATCCTGATCCTCAATCTCCGTAAAAGATGGGCCTGCATCGCGGTTGCCCTGCTCAGCCTGCCCGTCATCTACTGGACGACACAAAAAGGCGCATTACTCGCCTATCTCGTGGTCATCGGCGGGATCGCTGTCTGGCCCCGCAAGCCAATTGTCACCTTACGGCCATTGATGATCCTATTCACTCTGGCCGTCATTTTACTCCCGATCACTTTGCCGTCATTTTCCTTGTCACAAGGCAATGTCGGCGGATTCAGCAACAATTCATTCATCCTGCGGGTTGAAATGATGTGGCCGGAAGCCTGGCAGTGGATCAAAGCCCATGAAATATTCCCCTTCGGCGTCGGGTTGGGCGGTATTTCGAGCGCGCAGCAGATTTACGCCCGTTCGGAAATGAACGCTGCCGACAACCTGTTCATTTTTATGTATGCCTATTTCGGGCTGATGGCCGTTGTTTATCTCGCGCTGACCTGCTGGCTGTGCGTTCGCCTGCCAAACGCCATGCCGCGCAAGGAAGATACGCTGGCCGTTTCAATCCTGCTTTTTATCATTGCCTATGGCTGCGTTTTGTCGATGTTGGAGGGTCAAATGGCGGCCCTGTTCGCCGG
>JBDHTV010000109.1:0-6176 GCA_039808825.1 Bdellovibrionales bacterium
AGCCGCAATGTCGATCCCGGCGTGCTGATGGAATCGCTGTTCCGGCAGACGGAGCTGGAAAGCAAGTTCCCGCTCAATATGAACGTCCTTGATGCGGCGGGCATTCCGCGCGTCATGCCGCTCGCTGAAGTGCTGCGCGCCTTCCTCGACCACCGGCAGGTGGTGCTGATCCGCCGTAGCCAGCATAAGCTGGACGGGATCGAGGCGCGGCTTGAAATCCTCGCCGGTTTGCTGATCGCCTATCTCAATCTCGACGAGGTCATCCGCATCATCCGCACGGAAGATGAGCCGAAGCCGGTCTTGATGCAGCGTTTCGGCCTCACCGATAATCAGGCCGAAGCCATCCTCAATATGCGGCTGCGCAGCCTGCGCAAGCTCGAGGAAATGGAGATCAAGCGCGAGGAGAAAGACCTCGCAGCGCAGCGCAAGGAGCTCAAGCGCCTGTTGAGCGACGAGACCGCGCGCTGGGAAGCGATCGACGCCGAGATCGCCGCCATCAAGCAGCAATTCGGCAAGACCACGGCGCTCGGCAAGCGGCGCACGGAAATCACTGCCGCGCCGGACGAGACGCTGGTGCCGGTCGAAGCCGTGATCGAACATGAGCTGATGACGGTCATCTGCTCGCAAAAGGGCTGGATCCGGGCGCAGAAGGGTCATATCGCCGAGGATAAGGCGGCGCGCGAGGCGCTCAAATATAAGGAAGGCGACGGTGAAGGCTTCGTGCTCAATAGCGCGACGACCGACAAGATCCTGATTTTCGCCACCAATGGCCGTTTCTATACGCTCGGCGTCGATAAGCTGCCGGGCGGGCGCGGCTTCGGCGAGCCGGTGCGGCTGCTGCTCGAAATGGGCGAGGCGGAGATCGTCGCGCTGTTTTCTTATCAGGAAGGTGCGAAGTTCCTGGTGGCGGCGGAAGACGGGCGTGGATTCATTGTGCCCGCCGCCGATGTGCTGGCGCAGACGCGCAATGGCAAACAGGTGGTCAATCTTGACGACAACGGCAAGGCGATTGTCTGCACCCCCGTGACCGGCGACCATATCGCCGTCATCGGCACCAACCGCAAATTGCTGATTTTTCCGCTCAAGGATTTGCCGGAGATGGGCCGCGGCCGCGGCGTGATGCTGCAGAAATATAGCGGTGGCGAGCTCAGCGACGCGAAATGCTTCACGCTCAAGGCGGGCTTGAGCTGGAAGAGCGGCGAGCGCGAACGCACGGAAACGGCGCTGCGCGAATGGGTTGGCGAGCGGGCGCAGGCCGGACGGCTGCCGCCCAACGGCTTCCCGCGCAGCAATAAGTTTGGGGGTTGACCAGAATCTGGAGGTGGCAATGGTGAACAAGCTGGCGTCGGGAGGGTTGCGTTGTTTGTTGTTGCTATCGTTTCTGGGAGCGGCTCCGGCATGGGCGCTGTGCGACAATAGCTGCCGCTTGGAATGCGGAAATAATAGTGATCCCGGCACCTGTGTCTCGCGCTGTTCCGCCAATTGTCAGGAGCCTGATTTCGCGTTGCCCAACGGCCAGACCAGCGCGCCTGCGCCAAAGCTGTATGGCGCGATCGCGCTTTCACCCAGCACGTTCGATTATGGTTATGCCACCGACCAGCCGTCGCAGGCCGCGGCCGAGCGCACGGCGCTTGATTATTGTCAGAAATCCGAACATCAGGCGAAAGACTGCGTGGTCAAGCTCTGGTATTACAATGCCTGTGGCAGTCTGGCGCTGGAGCCGGACGACAGCATGAGCAACGGCGGCTATGGCGTCGACTGGGGGCCGAATCGCAAGGCCGCGGCCAAGAAGGCGCTAGCGCTGTGCGGCGCGCATAGCGCTAGCGCCTGCAAGACCGAGCTCACCACTTGTTCCGGACTATAGTGAGGCGCGATGAACGATAATCAACAAGTGGCGCAACAGGTGATGGTGCAGTTCTCGGAGCAGGAATATTTTAGTTTTGCTGCGGAAATCATGAAGCCACTGCGCAGAAGGCGTTTTATGCAGTGCTCTGCCGTTATGGCGCTTGGTGTAGCGAGTGGCTTGGTCGCACACGCTGTTGCCCAGATACTCAGCAAAACAACCGCCTTGTCCGCATCATTTTACCTGCCAGTTTTTGTGCTGCTCTTTTTGCCGCTTTATCTAGGCAGTCTGCGTCTGTTCCGCGCGTATTTCCTGCGTGGCCACTTTAACAACCGAGGCAATTTCCTGCGCCGGATGCAGTTCTCGCTCCAGCCGTCTGCTTTGATCATTGCAAGTGATATCAGCCATACGCAGATGAGTTGGCGTGGTATCCTGAAAATTGTCAGCACCAAAGACCTGATCCTGTTCTATGTCGACAATATGCAAGCTCATATTGCCCCCAAGCGCTGTTTTGCTTCGCCGGAAGCGGCTGAAGCCTTTTACCAGCAGGCCCTGACTTATTGGCAAGCGGCGCAAGCAGCGCCGCAGCCGGAGACGGCGCCATGAAAGCCTTGCTGGCTTTGCCGTGCAATCTTTGGGCCGGTCTCAAGCTCGCGCTGTTTCGTCCGGTCAAGTGGCAGGATTTCCGTGCCAGCTGGGGCGCTTATTGGGGCATCTGCCTCATCTATGCACTGCTGATTTGCGCGCTTAATTATTTTTATGTTGAACCGCCGCGCCGTTTTTATGGCCATTGGGCAGGCATGATGGTGTTGGCGCGCAGCGCGCTCATTCTGCTGGCGGCGACGTTCGGCGCGGCGCTGTTGCAGCGGGGCCAGCGTGTGCTGCATCTGGCGGTCATGGCGCTGAACGCCTTCGCTTTGCCGACCGTGCTGGTTCTGGCGGCCTATGTCTGGCTGCCGCAGATGGAGGGTAAGGACAATATCGCCGACGATGTGCGGATAATCGAGTATTGCTGGATCTATCTGATCGCATTCCGCTGCGCGATGCTGCTGTTCAACAATCTGCGGGCCTTTCTCGCCGCCGCTCTACTGACCGGTGCGATGCTGGTCAACACTTACTATCTGGCGCCGACTTTCTGGGCGCATGACTATCGCGACGACGAAGAGACGGTTTCCGAGAATAAGGAGCGGCTCAGCCCCGAGGACGTGCTGCAGAACCAGCATAAGTTGCTCGAAGCCGCGCTCGCGCCGGTCAAGCGCGCTTCGTCTGCCGGCCCGGCGCTCTATGGCGTCATCTTCGGCAGCTATAGCTATCAAGACGTGTTTATGAAAGAGGCCCGTTTTGTTGAGGACACGCTGGGCAAGCTCTTTAACCTGCGTGGCCGCATGGTCGTGATGATCAACAACGAAAAGACGGCGAAAGACGTGCCGCTTGCCACCTCGGTCAATCTACGCGAAACGCTGACAGTGCTCGGCAAGCGGATGAAGCGCGACGATGCGCTGGTGCTTTACCTGACGAGCCACGGCAGCGCCAAACACGGCGTTTCGGTCGAGATGGACGATTTCGGGCTGCGCTCGATCGCGCCGGATTTGCTTGCCGATATTCTCAAGCAAAGCGGCATCAAGAACCGCGTGGTCATTGTCTCGGCCTGCTATAGCGGCGTCATGATCGAGCCGCTCAAGACTCCGGACACGCTCGTGATTACGGCTGCGGCGAAGGATCGTACTTCGTTCGGCTGCTCGGACGAGGCCGACCTGACCTATTTCGCCGAGGCTTATTTCAAGCAGGCGTTGCCCAAGCACCGCGATTTTATCGCCGCGTTCGATGAAGCGAAACAGCTGGTGGCGGCGCGCGAAAAGCAGGAAGGCATCGAGCCGCATTCCGAGCCGCAGATCTTCATCGGTGAGAATATCCGCAAGGCGCTGGCGCTCGCCATGCCGCCCCAGGCCAAGCCCTGATTTTTGCGTTAGCGTCCGTTATTGGCTCGCAATTTGCGCCATTGCGCGACATTGCGATTATGCTCGTCGAGCGTTTTGGCAAAGGCGTGGCCGCCGCTGCCGTCCGCGACGAAATAGAGAAAGACATTGGTTTCCGGATGCAGAACGGCTTCCAGCGCCGCGCGGCCCGGGTTGGCGATGGGCGCGGGGGGAAGCCCAGCCGCGACATAGGTGTTGTAAGGCGAAGGGAAGGCGAGATCGGCGCTGGTCAGACTGCGCTTGAGCGGTGTTTTGCCCTGCGTCAGCGCATAGATCACCGTCGGGTCGGATTGCAGCTTCATGCCCTGCTTGAGTCGGTTGAGAAACACCCCGGCGATGCGCGGACGCTCCTCGGCCTCGCTCGTTTCCTTCTCGACGATCGAAGCGAGCGTGAGCGCCTGTTCCGCCGTCGCGAAGGGTAGGTTCGGAGCGCGCTTGGCCCAAAGCTCCTGTAACGTGTTGCGCGCAAGTTTGTTCATTTGCTCGACCAGCTGCGCCCGCTTGTCACCATAGCTGAAATGGTACGTGGCCGGATAGAGCATGCCTTCGGCGGGCAGCGGGCCGACGGCGTCCTGCAACAGCGGCTCGGCCTCCAGCAGGCGCGCGATATCGCCGTTGGTCAAACCTTCCGGCACCACGAATTTATGGATGATGGTCTTGCCGGAGCGCAGCAGCGCCACGATATCGAGCACCGTGATATGCGCCGCGAATTCATATTCGCCGGGTTTGAGATTCTCGCCGCCCAGCGCTTTGGCGGCAAGCGCGAATTGCAGCGGATGATAAATCAGCCCGTGCTGCGTCAGCACGAGCCCGATGCCGCGCAGCCCGAGCTGTGCCGGGATGACGACGACCTGCCGGGCCGGCGCCGGGCCGGGCATCAGCACCGCGATCATGCTCGCGGCACCCGCCAGCAACGCGAGCGTGAAGCAGCACAACACAAAGCGGCCCAAGCCGCTGGAGCGGCGCGGAGCGGGCCTGGTGGGCTGGGGCTGAGAGATCTCGGTCGGGTTCATCGCAATCGATTAAGCTGGCGGCTGGCTGGTTGCGGTCGGCGCGCGGAATCAATTCATTTCCCGCAGAATCTGCTTTAGGAATAGCAGGATACCAGGCCAAAAGCCAACCCGCCCGTAACGGACAAAAACGCGATGAAACAATTGCTGAACGGCGCACATAGCCGGTTTTACCGCGTGCGGCTGGCGCTGGAAGCCTATGAACCACAGGGCCGTTGGCAAGGCTGGCTGTGGGAATTCCTGCTGTTCGGCTTCAAACAGGGTTGGGCCTGCCTGTTCGGCGGGCTGATGCTGGGCCTGCTGCTCGTAACCAAATTTCTCTGGTCGGCGGATTGGCCGCTGGCGCGCTATGATTTCCTCTGCCTCGCGGCGCTCATCATCCAGCTCTTGTTGCTGGTCTTCCGGCTGGAAACGCTCAACGAAGCCAAGGTCATCCTGCTGTTCCATGTCGTCGGTACGGCGATGGAGCTGTTCAAGACTCATGCCGGTTCATGGGCCTATCCGGAGCCAAGCCTGCTGCGCATCGGCAATGTGCCGCTCTTTTCCGGCTTTATGTATGCGGCGGTGGGCAGCTATATCGCGCGCATCACGCGCATTCTCGATATGCGCTATAGCAACTACCCCAAACTGTGGCAGAGCGGCGGGCTGGCTGGCGGCATTTATGCCAACTTCTTCGCGCATCATTATATCGACGATCTGCGCAATCTGCTGTTCCTGCTGACCGGCGCGCTTTATGGCCGCTGCTGGGTATATTACAAGCCGCATCGCGTATGGCGGCGTATGCCGCTGCTGCTCGGCTTTGGGCTTGTCGCGCTCTTCATCTGGTTTGGCGAGAATATCGGCACTTTCGCCTCCGCCTGGGCCTATCCGCACCAGAAGAACGGCTGGCAGATGGTGCCGATTGCCAAGCTCGGCGCCTGGTATCTTCTGATGCTGATCAGCTTTGTTCTGGTGAGCCTCGTGCATAAGCCGCAGGAGCCGGAAGCGCCGACCGCTTAGCCAGTTTGGTTAACGCACCATGCCGCGCGATAAATTTTTTCTTAAAGCTGAAACCTCGGTGCTGTCCGGCCCGTATCTCCCATAGAAGCAGCTTGATGCTGCGTATATTGAACGGGAGCATTTCATGGACGACATTATGATTTCATTCGCGCAGCTGCGGCAGGAGATTGTGCTGCATAAATCGGGGCAGCGCATGTTGCCGCATTATCTGCCGCCGGAAGGTAAGCCGGGCGCGGGCGGGCCGGATGCCGATACAGAGCTGAAGGGCTTTCATCGCGATTATGACCGCGTGACCGGGGCCGTGCTGACGAAATACGAGAATGGCGGAATGCGGCAGGAAATCGGGCG
>JBDHTV010000110.1:0-6146 GCA_039808825.1 Bdellovibrionales bacterium
TGCAGCATAGCCCGGATCTGGAACGCGCGCTGGCGCGGCTCGCGCTCGGACGTGGCGGCCCGCGCGATCTCGCGGCGCTGCGCGACGCGCTCGTGGCGGCGGATGCCATCCGCAGCAGCCTGCTTGCCCTGCCGCAGGATACGCTGCCCGGCTTGTGGCAGGCAATCGTGCAGCAACTCGGCGACCATGCCGCGCTGGTTGACCAGCTGGCGCGGGCGTTGAAACCGGAACTGCCCTATCTCGCGCGCGACGGCGGCTTCATCGCCCGCAATTTCAGCCCGCCGCTCGACGAGCTGCTCACGCTGCGCGACGATAGCCAACGGCTGATTGTCGGACTGCAGCAGAATTATGCAACGGCCAGCGGCGTGCCGACGCTCAAGATCAAGCACAACAACGTCATCGGCTATCATATCGAAGTTACGCCGCAACATGCCGACAAGCTCGGCGCGCAGCCGGAGCTGTTCATCCATCGCCAATCGCTCGCCAATGCCTGCCGCTTTACGACGGTGGAACTGAATGAGCTGGAACGTAAAATCAGTGAGGCGGCGGGCCGCGCGCTGGCGCTGGAGTTGCAACTCTTTGCCGAACTGACGGCGGCGGCGCTCGACCGGCTTGCGCCGCTGCGTGCGACGGCGCAGGCGCTGGCGCAACTCGATGTGCTGCTCGGGCTCGCCGAAACCGCGCGGCTGGAAGGCTATTGCCGCCCTATGCTGACCGATGGGCTGGATTTCACCGTCACCAGCGGGCAACATCCGGTCGTGGCGCAGGCCTTGCGGCGTAGCGGTGGTGGTGACTTTATCGCCAATGATTGCGATCTCGGTGCGGCGCAACGGCTCTGGCTGCTCACCGGGCCGAACATGGCCGGTAAATCCACCTTCTTGCGGCAGAACGCGCTGATCGCCGTGCTGGCGCAAATGGGCTCCTTCGTGCCCGCGCAAGCGGCGACCATCGGCATCATCGACAAGCTGTTTAGCCGCGTCGGCGCGGCGGACGACCTCGCACGCGGCCGCTCGACCTTCATGGTCGAGATGGTCGAAACCGCCGCGATTTTGCATCAGGCGACGGCGCGCAGCCTCGTCATTCTCGACGAGATCGGGCGCGGCACCGCGACCTATGACGGCATGGCGCTGGCGAGCGCGGTCATGGAGCATCTGCACGATGCCAACCAGGCGCGGGCGTTGTTCGCGACGCATTATCATGAGCTGACCGAGCTGCGCACGCGTCTGCCCGCGCTTTATTGCGCGACGATGAAAATTCGCGAATGGCAGGGCAATATCATTTTCATGCACGCGGTCATTGCCGGGGTCGCCGACCGTTCCTATGGCATTCATGTCGCAAAGTTGGCGGGGCTCCCCGCACCCGTCATCGCGCGCGCCGAGGCGCTGCTGCAGGCGCTCGAGCAGCAGCACGGCAAGCGCAATCAGCAGATGATGGCCGGGCAAAGCGCAAAACCTGCGCCGGAATTACCGCTCTTCGCCGCTCCCGTTGCGCTGCCGGCCTCGCCGCCACCGCCCAACCCGGCGCTCGAAAAGCTCGCCGCGCTGAACCCGGACGAACTGACGCCCAAACAGGCGTTGGAGGCACTGTACGCTTTAAAACAGGTTTTGCAGGACAGATAATTCGATGCCACTCGACGTTACCAAGCGCGAAATCGTCAACCAGATTGCGCAGGATCATGGCTTCAGACCGCAGCAGCTGTGGCTCGAAAACGGCCATGTCTGGCGGCGGCAAGCCGATGGCTGGCAACGCTGCCTATGCGCCGTCGATACACCTTATTGGAACGAACAGCGCGCAGCTGCGCTTACGTCAAAACTTATCCAGAAACTTTCTTTGCGATAAGAATTCTTTACGGGGAGAATGCATCCAAAGGATCAAAATTAGGAATTAAAATTTTTCCAATGTGATCTTTCGACGCTTCTATAGGAACAGCATTATCATCAGGAACATACAATCCGACACAGCCACGCGCCGGAATGTCTTTTGTACTACTACCTAAATCTTTCCAGCCATAGATATCTAGGGCAAACATGCAAAACCAATTTTCGGAATTATCAAACTGAGCCCATACGCACTCATAAGTAAGTTTGTTATTATTTGAGCTTATCCTGTCTACGTTATTGTATGCTCGATTACGCTTGATAGCTTCTACTGTTAAGGTATGTTGTGGAAGCAAGTGATGCATGTATATCTTGTCATTTTGCAATTCGCCTCTTGGAAAGGGTGTCTGTAAAGCCTTCTTTGAGCTAATTAACGGCTGCTTGTAAAGAGCAGCGTGGAACCCTTTGACCCACCGCCAAACTGCCGCTTCAATATGGACGTTTTCTATCGCGGCCATATCTAAATGTGGGTAGCGTCTAATCAACAAAGATTCATCACGTCTGGCTTTCGCAAGCCACTCTCCTCGTTTTAACGCAATCAATTGTCCCATTTGCTTATCAACAACGCTATATGCATTGTTGCATTTTTCATGAGCTGCAATTTTAAGCGGCGGGGTTCTATCTTTTACATGAAATGCTGTTTTAGGCGGAATATGATCTAGGTCTTTTACATCACCATCACTGAACATTTGCCCACAAGAAAAACAGAACCCATAATTCTGGGCAGCTCTGAAATCCTTATGATATCTCAACACAATCATTTGAGCCTGACAGGAAAGTGGTCACTCTGCCAGATCAGCGAAGAGCGGGGTCGAGAGATAGCGCTCGCCGAAGGACGGGATGATGGTGACGATGAGCTTGCCCTTATTCTCGGGTCGGGTCGCGACTTGCAGCGCCGCCCACAGCGCCGCGCCGGAAGAGATGCCGACCAGCAGCCCTTCCTCCTTCGCCGCACGCCGCGCAAGCGCAAAGGCATCGTCATTCTTGACGCGGATGACCTCGTCATAAATCTTGGTGTTCAGAATATTCGGCACAAACCCCGCGCCAATGCCCTGAATCGGGTGCGGCCCCTTCTGCCCGCCGGAAAGCACGGGCGAGGCATCCGGCTCCACCGCAATCACCTGGAAGCCGGGCTTGCGCGCCTTAAGGATCTCGCCCACGCCCGTAACCGTGCCGCCGGTGCCGACGCCGGCAATCAGGATATCGGCCTGACCGTCGGTATCGCGCCAGATTTCCTCCGCCGTCGTGGTGCGGTGGATTTCCGGGTTGGCAGGGTTATCGAATTGCTGCGGCATGAAGCTGTTCGGCGTTTGCGCCGCGATCTCGCCCGCGCGCTTGATGGCGCCGGCCATACCTTCCGGCCCCGGCGTCAGCACCAGCTCCGCGCCATAGGCGCGCAGCAGCATCCGGCGTTCCTTGCTCATGGTTTCCGGCATCGTCAGGATACAGCGATAGCCGCGTGCGGCGCAGACCATCGCCAGGGCAATGCCGGTATTGCCGCTGGTCGGCTCCACCACCACGCTGCCGGGCTTGAGTTTGCCCTCGCGCTCGGCGGCATCGATCATCGCCACGCCGATGCGGTCTTTCACGCTATGCGCCGGATTGAAGAACTCCAGCTTGGCGACGACCTCCGCGCCCAATCCCGCGCCGAGACGATTGATGCGCACGAGCGGCGTATTGCCGATGAGATCGGTGACCGAGGCGGCGATTTTCATGGTCTTATCCTCCCAAGCTTAAATAACGAAAGCGTGATCGAGACAATCGGCAGGCTGCGGCGGCGTGCCGTTGCCGACCGGCTGCGCGGGAATACCCGCGACGGTGACATGCGGCGGCACATCGCGGAGTACGACGGAGCCGCCCGCAACGCGCGCGCAATCTCCCACCTTGATATTGCCGAGGATTTTTGCGCCGACGCTAAGCAGTACGCCATTGCCGATCTTGGGGTGACGGTCGCCGCGCTCCTTGCCGTTCCCGCCCAATGTTACATCATGCATGATCGTGACGTCCTCGCCGACAATCGCGGTCTCGCCGATTACCACGCCGGTCGCGTGATCGATGAACAGCCCCGCGCCGAGCTGCGCCGCCGGGTGGATATCCACCTGCCATAATTCAGAAGCGCGGCTTTGCAGATGCCAGGCCAGCGCCTGCTTGCCCTCCCGCCACAATTGATGCGCGATGCGTTGCGTCTGCAGCGCGGCAAAGCCCTTGAAGAACAGAAAGGGCTGCAGCCAGCTGCTGCAGGCCGGGTCGCGTTCGCGATAGGCCAGCAAATCGCGCAAGATGACGGTATGCAGCGCTACATTCGGCACCAGCCGGTCATAGATCACGGGCAGCATGATATGCGGTTCGCAATCCTGTCCGCTCAACGCCTGCGTCAGCCGATGCGCGAGCGCGACGGGCAAGCCGTCCTGCGATAGCACCAACCGTCCCAAAACGCCCGCGAGTTCCGGCTGCGTGACTACGGCGGCGACGGCTTCGGCGCGCAGCTCCTGCCAGAGTGAAACGATGTCCTGCGGAGCGGAATTTGCCAAAATCATGATTGCGCCATAATTTGTTGCTCTGCCTGTGGGCATGGAGGAGAGGAAAATGCAGCGATTTATGAGGGTTATAGCATGGCTCGGCCTGTTGCTGCCAGCCCTTGTCCTGCCCTTGCCGGTGCATGCGCACCCGCATGTCTGGACGGATTATTGGGTCGATGCGGTCAGCAGCAAGGACGGCATCGTTAAGCTCCGTTTCCTTTGGCGCTTCGACACCATGTTCAGCACCATGGTGCGCGAGGATCTCAAGATCAAGGATCTGTCGCCGGAGAGCATCAAGAAACTGCAGCACAAGGCATTCGATAACCTCAAGAATTTCCATTACTACACTTACATCAAATATGACGGCCAGGAACTGCAGCCCAAGGACGTGCAGGATTTCACGGCCCGGATGCATGGCGAGCAGCTCGAATATGTCTTTACCGTCGCGCTGCCCAAAGCGGCGCAGCAGGTGGAGGTTTCGCTCTACGACGAGGAGCTTTATGTCGATATCGGCCCGCCGATGAAGGATATGGGCACGACCGGCTCGATGATGGCGGCGGCACAGCTGGTGCCGGAGCAATTTGTGAAGACCAGCGCCTTGCCCGGCGCGAAGCCACCCGTTTGCACCCAGCGCGAGGGCGAGACCCGCACCAATCCGATGTGGGGTAAATATAAAACCTTTATCGCCAGCTGCACCGCGCAAAAGGATTGATGTGATGCGTAAATTCTTCGTTTTTCTGCTCTTGCTCGCGCCACGTATTGCCAGCGCCAATCCGTTTACCGACGGCCAGCCCGCCGCCGTCGCCAGCCCCGTGCAGGGTCTACTGCCGTCGTCACCGTTCTTGAGCGAAATTCTCGCCATTCAGCGCCAGATCCATGACGCGATGACGGCGCAGATTACGGCGCTACGCGACGGCACGAGCCTCATGCCGCTCTGGCTGCTGCTCGGCATCAGCTTCGCTTATGGCGTCTTCCACGTGCTGGCGCCGGGCCACGGCAAGATGATCGTCAGCACCTATTTCATCGGCAACCGCGCGCGCTGGCGCGACGCCATCTGGGCCGGATTCATCATGGCGGTTGGGCATACCATCACCGCCATCGGCATCGTGACCGGATTGTATCTGGTTTTAGGCGTCGGGCAATTGCAGGTGCTCGCCGATGCCAGCTATTTTGAGCTGATCGGCTATGGGCTGATCTGCGCTATCGGTGGCTGGCTGTTTTACCGTGCCGTGCGCAACAAGGGCGCGGCCTGCGCCCATTGCGGCCATGACCATGGCCACGACCACCACGGTCATCATCACCATCATCATGGCCACACGCATCATGATCATGAGCCTCATAACCATGAACATGAACATCATCATGACCACGGCCATCAGCACAAGCACGAAGATGAGGCACATGGGCATGACCACCATCACGCACATCACCACGATCATGATCACGCGCCGGTATCGTTGACCCGCAATAAACACGCGCTGAGCCTGTTCGCCGCCACCAGTCTGGTGCCGTGCTCGGGCTCGATGATCATTCTGCTCTTTACGCTCGCACATCAGATTTTATGGGCGGGCGTGCTCGCCGTGCTGGCGATCGCGCTCGGCATGTGGCTGACGCTGACCATCATCGCGCTTGCTGCCATCGTCCTGCACCGCAATCTCGCAGGCGGCGAAGCCGCGCAGAAACCCTGGCAGGCCAAGGCGCAACACGCGCTCGGCATAGGCGCGGCGCTGCTGGTTATGCTGACCGGCGG
>JBDHTV010000111.1:0-6140 GCA_039808825.1 Bdellovibrionales bacterium
AGCGTCGGCGGCAAGACCGGCATCGACAGCGACTACGGTAAGAATCTTATCGGCGCGTTCTATCAGCCGCGCCTCGTGCTCGCCGATACCGGCGTGCTGCGTTCACTGCCCCGGCGCCAGTTGGCCGCCGGATTCGCTGAGGTCGTCAAATATGGTTTGATCGACCGGCCCAATTTCTTCGCCTGGTGCGAAAAGCATGGCCCTGCGCTGCTCGCGGGCGACAATACGCTGCTGGCCGAGGCCGTGCGCCAAAGCTGCGCCGCCAAAGCCGCGATTGTCGCCGCCGACGAACGCGAGGCCGGGCAGCGCGCCCTGCTCAATCTCGGCCATACCTTCGGCCATGCGCTCGAAGGCGTGACTGGTTTCGGCGACGCGCTCTATCATGGCGAGGCCGTCGCCATCGGCTGTGCGCTCGCCTTGCGCTTCAGCATCGCGGAAGGTCTCTGTGACACCACGGCATTAGCACGCTATGAAGCGCTCTGCACCGCCTGCGGCCTGCCGCACCAACCGCAGGCACCGGTCAGCGCCGTCCCGCAACTCCTGCAATTCATGCAAGGCGATAAAAAGAACCGCGACGGCCAGATAACTTTGATCCTGCTGCGCGGCATTGGCCAAAGCTTCGTCCAGCATGGCGTGAGCACCGCAAAACTGCAGCAATTCTGGCAGCAGCAGCTGGCATGACCGCACCGCGCGATCATGACCGCCGCTTCGCGCTCGGCACCTTATCCGGCTTGCTCGCCGTTTTCATCTGGTCGACGACGGCACCGGTTGTGACCGCCGCCGTCGGCGTCAGCCCCTTTCTGTATCAGGCGATCGATCACGGCATCGCCGTCAGTTTCTTCGCGCTCAAATGGCTGGTGCTGCGCCGCAATCCATTGACCGAACTGCGCGCCGTGCCGCTTGGCTATTATGTCGCCGGGATTATCGGCATGGTGACGCACGGCCTGACCTGGGTTGCCGCCCTGCAGCAGGCCCCGCCGCTCGAAGCGACCCTGATTATCTATCTCTGGCCGCTGCTGGTCGTGATCTTCACGACCATTGCGCTGCGTCAACGCCTGCGCTGGTATCACGGCCTAGGCGGCGCTATCGGACTGCTCGGGACAGTGCTTATGATGATGGGGCGCGGCCTCAACCTCGACCATTTCACACTACTGCCCGGCCATGGCTGGGCCCTGCTCTGCGCCTTGAGCTGGAGCGTCTTCGCGGCCTTGTCGGCACGGCAGAAACAGTTCAGCTCCGATATTTACAGCATCATTTTCCTGATCAGCTGCCTCGGCAACGCCGCTTACTGGTGGTGGGGTCTCGACGCGCCGGCCGCGCCGACCCGCAGCCTGATCATCGTCGTCTGCGCCGCGCTGCCGACCGTGATGGCCTATATGCTATGGGATTTCGGCACCAAACACGGCGATACGCAATTGATCGGCGTTGCCAGCTTTCTGACTCCGGTGCTCGCCGCCTGCTATCTCGTGCTGCTCGATCAAGCCGCGATGACACCCTATCTCGCGCTCGCGCTGCTTTGCGTGATGAGCGGCATCGGCGTCACCAAATATGGCAAACGTCTGAGCGGCCAGCACGCCGCGCATCGCACAACCGATTAATCGGCCGCATCGACCGCAGGCACCGGCCAGCGCCATCCCGCAACTCCTGCAATTCATGCAAGGCGATAAAAAGAACCGCGACGGCCAGATAACTTTGATCCTGCTGCGCGGCATCGGCCAAAGCTTCGTCCAGCATGGCGTGAGCACCGCAAAACTGCAGCAATTCTGGCAAACCGTGCTGAACTAAAGCCCCGTCAGCCTAAGGTCGATGGCGGGGTTGCGGCAGCTGTTGCTTCCTGCTGGGGCCGCTGCGGCTGCACCGGCACCACGAGATCGCCGATCAGCGGCATGGGTTTGTCGGGACGCGGACAGATTTGCAGCAAAGCCTTGATAGCACTTTCAGGAATAGCGTTTGCGAAAAAGCGGGACATAACATAACTCCATTGAATACCCGCCCTTTCTGCACCCTGTGTCACCGCGCGCCAAGTGACACAAAGCCGCGCCTGCTGCTATACTGCAGACGAGCTTAAGCTTGTTCGAACACAGGAGTCACCGCCTGAGTGCCGTTCCAACCCTGCGCCCGGATCGCGCCCGTTGCCGGACACAGCTCGACCGCGAGACGGCTTTCCTGGTTCAGCACCGGCGCACGTAGCCAGCCGAAGCCCGTGCCGGCGGCGATGGATTGCTGCAAGGCGCGCAACCGGCCCGGCGCGTCGTTGGGCCCAAGATCGCCGGGCAGTTCGGGATTGAGCCAGCAATTGCTGACGGCGCGTTCGTGCCGCACCACCGTACCGGCATAGCTTTTCTGGATGATCGCGTAATCGTCGGGCCCGAGCCCCGCCAGCGTGAAAATCACCGGCGCGGCCACCTCCGCCGCGCACAACATATGTAACGCCGTCGCATAATCCGGCGCCGTCTCCATCACCTGCCGCAGCAACAGCACCGGTGGCGTCCCGCGCGTCTTGAGCCAATGCCCGCGACTATAGAGCCAACCGGTGATGAGCCCGAGATATTTGCCAAGCCCGAAACTGCGCCGCGGCGCCTGGTTGATGCAGGCGGCGAAACGGCCCGGCGCATTGGCCTGCAGCACGCCGACGCAGCCCGGCCAGGTGATGTTGCTCCACGGCCCCGTTGCACTTTGGCAGTGCGCCACGACCGCAAGCTCGCCGAGGCGCGGAAACGGCCAGTCGAGCACGCGCGCCAAGACCGGCGCGCCGCTGGCATTGAACAAAATCGCGGCGCTGCAGCCCCACTCATAATTCAGATTGGCGAACCACGCGCCACGCCGCCCGACCTGCGCCGCGATGCGTGCAATCTCGTCACGATAGGGTATGGTGCGCCCCCTGGCCCAGCGCTGCGAAGCCCAATCCAGCACGGCTACGAGCGGCGGGGTCAGCAGCCTGTCGCCCATGCGCAGCAGCGTCTGCGCCGCCTCCGGCATCCGCGCCGCGAGTGCGGCATGGTCGCCGTCCGGCAAAGTGACGACAGGATAGACCGGCTGCATTACGCCAACTCCCGCACCAGCGCCTCGACCGCCTCGGCAACCGCCTTGACGGGAATCGTGTCCATCGCCTCGCCGCCGAATTGCTGCGCCATGACGATGCGGTTATGCGACACGCGCGGCGCGAGCTTGCCCGCCGCCGTCGGCCCGAACAGCGACACGAGCGGACAATCGACCGCCGCCAGCATATGGCTCGTGCCGTTGTCGTTCGTCACGCACAGTGTAAGCCGCTCGCCGACCGCCATCGTCGCGGTCAAGGAAAGCTGCCCGCCCCAGATCGCGTCCTGCAGCGGGAATTTCGCCGTCGGCAAGGCGCGCTGCAGCTCGGCATGCCAGCCCGTCTCTTGCGGCCCGAGCAGGAAAACCGGTATTCGCCCCGCAATCGCCTGCTGCCCGGCAAGCTCGATAAAACGCGGCAGGGGCCAGATCTTGACCGTATTGCCGGCGCCGGGCACGAGGCCGATATAGGCCTTGCCCTCGGGCAGGATCAGCGCCGCCTTGGCGCGATCGTCGCGCGGCACGTCGATCCCACCGCTCACCACCGGGCGCCGGCCGGAAGCGAGCTCGACCAGCTGCATCAACCGGTCCTGAATATGCTCGGGCTTGCGCCAGCAGCAGCGCGGCCGCCGGTCGGAAAACAAAAACCGCGCCGCGGGGGCGATGAACAGCTTGTGCGGCAAGCGCCGCGCCTGCAATGCCCAACGCCAGCGCCCGCGCGTATCGATCACCAGGTCGTAATGCGGCAAGGTCGGCAATGGTCCTTTGGTACCGAGCGCCTTGATGAAATCGGGCTGTTCAAGCACATGATCGAGGAACGGCGCGACGATCTCCTTGAGCGGGCCGGCGAAAGCCGTCCGCCCCTGCGCCGTGAGCCAGCTGATATGGGCGTCGGGATAGGCGACGCGCAACGCCCGCACGAATGATAGCTTGATCAGGGCATCGCCGATCAGATCGAGCCCGACGATGACGGCGATTGTCTTGATTGACTGCGTCTTTTTACCCATGCCCACGACTCATCTCTTGTATTCCACTGAAGAATCCCTATCTTGACGCCCAAGCCAGCCGAAGACAACCGGCTTGTTAACGAATTTGAGTGAACGCCATGACCAAACCGCATGAAGAACCATTGCAGGGCGACGACGCCTTCGACGCCGCCGCACCCGATGTCACCGAACGCGAGGAAACGCCGGAACCGGATCATCAGGCCTGCAATCAGCGTATTGCCGAGCTTGATGAGCAGATCAAGGCGTTGAAGGAACAGGGCTTGCGCTATCTCGCCGAGACCGAGAATGTCCGCCGCCGCGCCGTCAAGGAACGCGAGGATGCGGGCAAATATGCCGTGACCGGCTTCGCCCGCGATTTGCTCGATGTCGCCGACAATTTCGAGCGCGCGCTCGGCGCCATGCCGAGCGAAGGCCTGCCCGATGGCATCAAGAACCTCGTGACCGGCATTGAGGCGACAGGACGGCAGCTGACCGCCGCGCTCGAGAAGGCCGGGATTAAGAAAATCAGCCCGCTCGACCAGCCCTTCGACCCCAATTTCCATCGCGTGATGATGGAAATTGACGATGCCGCAAAACCGGCAGGAACCGTCGTGCAGGTATTGCAGGCGGGCTATATCATTCATGACCGGCTGCTGCGCGAGGCGCTTGTTGCCGTCAGCAAGGGCGGCCCGGCCGCCAAGATCGACACCAAGGCCTGATTTATTACGCTTGCGATATTGCAGCCATGCGCCGCAATGCCTATATGTCAGCTATGAACCCGGGTGGGCGCCTGAAACGCCAGCCCTGCCAACAAGTTAACAGGAAAACGGAGTAGAACATGGGTAAGGTTATCGGCATCGACTTGGGCACAACCAATTCCTGCGTCGCGATTATGGAAGGTTCGAACACCAAGGTCATCGAGAATGCGGAAGGTGCGCGCACCACGCCCTCCATCGTCGCCTTCACCAACTCCGGCGAACGCCTCGTGGGTCAGGCTGCCAAGCGCCAGGCTGTAACCAACCCGAGCAACACCGTCTATGCCGTCAAGCGTCTGATCGGCCGCAATTTCAACGATCCGATGGTCCAGAAGGACCTCAACCTGATGCCCTACAAGATCGTCAAGCACGGCAATGGCGACGCCTGGGTCGATATCAGCGGCAAGAGCTACAGCCCGTCCGAAATCTCCGCTTTCATCCTGACCAAGATGAAGGAAACCGCCGAAGCCTATCTCGGCGAGAAGGTCACGCAGGCCGTCATCACGGTCCCGGCCTATTTCAACGACAGCCAGCGCCAGGCCACCAAGGATGCCGGCAAGATCGCCGGGCTCGAAGTGCTGCGCATCATCAACGAGCCGACCGCGGCGGCGCTCGCCTACGGCATGGAAAAAAAGGGCTCCGGCACTGTCGCGGTCTATGACCTCGGCGGCGGCACCTTCGACGTCTCGGTACTCGAGATCGGCGACGGCGTCTTCGAAGTGAAGTCGACCAACGGCGACACCTTCCTCGGCGGTGAAGACTTTGACCTGCGCATCATCGATTTCCTCGCCGACGAATTCAAGAAGGAGCAGGGTATCGACCTGCGCCAGGACAAGCTCGCGCTGCAGCGCCTTAAGGAAGCGGCGGAAAAAGCCAAGATCGAGCTGTCGTCGGCCACGCAGACCGACGTCAACCTGCCTTTCATCACCGCCGACCAGAGCGGCCCGAAGCATCTCAACGTCAAGCTGACGCGCGCCAAACTGGAAGCGCTGGTCGACGAGCTGGTGCAAAAGACCATCGCGCCGTGCCAGGCCGCGCTCAAGGATGCGGGTGTCAAGACCAGCGACATCGATGAGGTCATCCTCGTCGGCGGCATGACCCGCATGCCCAAGATCATCGAAACCGTGAAGCAGTTCTTCGGCAAAGAACCGCATCGCGGCGTGAACCCGGACGAAGTCGTCGCCGTCGGCGCAGCCATTCAGGGCGGCGTCCTCAAAGGCGAGGTCAAGGACGTGCTGCTGCTCGATGTCACCCCGCTCTCGCTTGGCATCGAAACGCTGGGCGGCGTCTTCACCCGCCTGATCGACCGCAACACCACGATCCCGACCAAGAAGAGCCAGACCTTCTCGACCGCCGAGGATAA
>JBDHTV010000112.1:0-6079 GCA_039808825.1 Bdellovibrionales bacterium
CCGCTCATCTCGCCCGCGAGCGGCGCATGCGTTTCCTTCATCTTGGTCTTGATCAGCGAATGGCCGGTCTTCCACATCAGCGGCTTGCCGCCGAGCTTGGTGATGGCGTCGAACAGCGTCTGCGACGCCTTGACGTCGGCGATGATGGTCGCGCCCGGCTGCGCCTGCAGCACTTCGCGCGCATAGATCGCGACGAGTTGGTCACCCGCGACGATGCGGCCCTGCGCGTCGATCGCGCCGATGCGATCGGCATCGCCGTCGAAAGCGATGCCGCAATCGGCCTTGAGCTCCGCCACCTTCTGCTGCAGGGCCACGAGATTGGCAGCGACCGTCGGATCCGGATGGTGGTTAGGAAATTTGCCGTCGATCTTGTCGAACAGCAGCGTATGCTTGCCCGGCAGCTTCGCGGTCAGACGGCGCAGAATCTCGCCGCCCGCACCGTTACCGTTGTCCCACACGATATTGAGTTCGCGGCCCGGCACGAAATCCTGCAGCAGCCGGTCGACATAGGCGTCGCGAATATCGTGATCGACGAGCGTACCATTGCCGGTCGCATATTTCCCGGCGGCAGCGATTTCGCCGAGCTGCTGGATCGCGAGGCCGAACACCGAACCGCCGCCCGGCAGCTGCGGTGCCAGCATCATCTTGAAGCCGTTGTAATCGGACGGGTTATGCGAACCGGTAATCATGATCCCGGCATCGGCCTGCAGATGATAGACCGCGAAATAGAGCATCGGCGTCGGCCCAAGCCCGATACGGAACACCTGCAACCCCGTGCTGAGCAAACCCTCAGCCAGAGCAGCGGCCAGTTCCGGCGAGCTCATCCGCCCGTCAAACCCCATCGCGACCGACTTGCCGCCCGCCTGCACCACCATCGTGCCGAAAGCGCGGCCGAGCGCCGCCGCGTCCGCCGCGCCGAGCGTTTTGCCGATAATCCCGCGCACATCATACTCGCGCAAAACCGTGGGGTGGAATTTATGGGCAAGGCTCATCACCGGGCTCCTGTCTGGAAAAAAGCGTTTCTGCCTCTTAACCTATTGCGGCCTCAAGCACAATCCCGCTTTCCGGTTGCGATACCAGCCAGAGGCAATCCTGATATGATCAACGGCAAAGCCCCCTACCACCTTGACGGCGGCAGGGGCCAAAGCGCCGTAAGCTTTGAACTTAACGCTGCTTGAGCGCGTCACGGATTTCGGTCAACAACTCTTCGGTCTTGGTCGGCTTGGCCGGCTCCGCTTCCTTCTGCGCGATGACCTTGGCTTGCAGCTTGTTCACGCCCTGCACCAGCACAAACACCGCGAACGAGACGATCAGGAATTTGATCACGGCATTGAGGAACACGCCATAACCGATCACCGCCGCCCCGGCATCTTTAGCCGCCTTGAGCGACGCATAATGCTCGCCGTTCAGCGCCACGAAGAAATCTGAGAAATCAATACCGCCCAGCACCATACCGATCGGCGGCATGATGACATTATCGACCAGCGACGTCACGATGGCTCCAAACGCCGCGCCCATGATGACGCCGACGGCGAGATCGACGACATTGCCGCGCGCGATAAAGGCTTTGAATTCATTGAGCATCTTCTTCTCCTGCAGGAACGAGGGGGCCTGGCGACGGCCGGGCGGCGCGGAAAATGCCTTAAAAATGAATGAACGGCAACTCTATTCTGGTTAATCAGGCCATCGCCATGCGGTGGCAAAACCGTGCATCGCATCTGCTAACCGACTGCCGCAGCGCAAAATTTTGCCCTGCCTGTTTCAATCTTCCTTAATATCCCAGCCCTATACTAAACCCTGAATAGCGGTTGTTGCGGAGGACAACCATGCGCGATGGATTGAAGCCCCTTGCCGTTCTGCTTCTGGCCGGATTTCTGCTCTGCGCCGCCCCGTCCGCACATGCCGCAACATTCGACAACGCCTCCGTCAGCCTCGTCACCATACAGCCCGACGGCGCATCGAGCGCATTGCCCCCCCTCTATGCCGGGGGCGGTAAATTATGTACGGAAGCCGTCAATGTCTGCGCGCGCGAGATGCAACCGCTCGGCGTACCGGTCGGCGGCAGCTTCACCGTCAAGATCGAAGACCACTTCACCGCGACCTATGAATGTATCATGCTTGAAGGCAAACCGCGCTGGGCGCCGACCGCGCAGCAAGGCTCCTGCGCCGCACAGCCGGTCATCCTGCTCCCCGCCAAATATGACGCAGACGACCCCTGGAATATCGGTTGACAAAAACCTGGCTTAAAGCCCCAACTGCGCCACGATCCGGCTTACCGGACGACTGGCGGAAACCTGTGCGTTAAGATTCTGGCAGGCCGCCAGCAAATCGGCACCCAGCGTCCGGCGCTGCGCCAAAGCCACCGGCTCGATCCGGTAATCCGCCGGCGGCAAAGTGAAGCGATCATAAAGCTGGCCGGGGTCCGGGATATTGGCATTGCGCAGCACATAAACGCTGCCGTCGGCGTCGCGATCGACCCGCATATTGCCCATGTAAATCTTCTGCTGCTGCGGCACGCAATAGAGCACGGCATGGTCGCGCGGCACCATCGGCTCGGTCACCTGCGTCGCTTCGATAAATCCGTCTTCCGTCCGATCAAAGACTTGCGCGCGCCCCGACTCGCGTTGTGCCAGCTCGGGCAGAACCAGACTCGCCGCCGTCATGACAAACCCGGCGGCCAGACCCGTCTGCAGCAGGGTTTTGCCGACGCCCGGCTTTCGTTCCCACCGCGTCATCGTCAGAGCTTGGCCGCGATGCGGTCGATGCGCCAGCCGATGCGCGTCCGGGGCGACTCCGCCTCATGACAGGCGCGCTGCAACTCGTCGCTAATCTGGTTGCGCACCGCTCTATCAACCGGCTGCAGCCGGAAATCGCGGCTTCCCTGCGGCGTCATGGCCTGATCCTGCAGCACGGCAACGCTGCCATCAGCAGCGGTGCGTTCAATGCGCTGCTTACCGATCACGAGCTGTTGTGTACGATTAAAACAATAGAGCACCGCAAGATCGGGCGGTGCTGCTTGATCGACAACGAGCGCGGGAACATCGCGGAACTCGGTAAAACCGCCGTCCTGACGCACCAGCGCGCGGAACGGGCCGCTATCCTGCACGGGAGATTGACGTTCGGCTTGCCCGGCCAACCAGGCGGGCGCGGCGATCTGATACGCCGCAACGCCGAACAACGCACCGGCAACAACACCGGCCACAACACGTTTTTGCACAATACCCTCCGCTACCAGACGCCCGTTACGCCTTCACGATTGTCGCGAGTTCCGTCGTCGCGTCGTTCGCGGTGATGGCGATGCGCGTGTCGAGCATCGCGCTGACCAGCTTGCGCAGCGCGGCCATGTCCTTGGCCTGCAGCTTGGCGTCGCCTTCTGCCATGAGGCGGCTGAACTCAGCGTGATCGGGGAACAGATAGGGCTCCTTCTTGAGCCGGTCGAACCACATGGTGACATATTTATCATCGCGCCAGGCGGCGGCGAAGAAGATGTCGCGCATCTCGCCGAAATGCCGCTCGGCATCCGCCATCGCTTCCTCGGCGCCGTCGTCGATGATCCGCTGCACGCGCTCGATATGGCCGGTGAAGCGGTCGATTTCCGCCGTCTCGGCCTGCGCCCGCGCCAGGCGGTTGAAAATGGCGGTCAAGCGCCCGAGCTGCCGCTGCAGGATGGCGCCGCGATGCTTCTTGCTGACCCGCGCAATATCCTGACGGATGAGCCGCGCCTCCTCGCTGATCTTGCGAATCAGTTCGGGATCCTGCGCCGCTTCCTCGAGCAGATCCTTCTGGTCGTTGAGCCGCAGCCGCAGAATATTGACTTCCTTGCCCGCATCCGGTCCCAGCGCCGCGACGACATCGCCCCATTCTTCTTCGGCCTGCTTGAGCACGGCGGCGGCGAATTGCCCGCCCTGCTCCATGTCGAAATTCATTTCGCTGACTTGCGGCGCGTAAAAACGCGGCGCGCGCAGCTCGATCGGCGCCTTGCCGCCCGCCTGCGGCAGCGTCACCGTCGCCTGCAGAATGCCGCTCTCCAGCATCTTCCAATTGAAGATGATCGGATCGCCGACCTTGAGCTTGTAGCGCACCGGCAGATCGCTGCCCGCAATGCGGAACACGCCGACGCAGAGATTGAGCTCGATGCGCTCGGGATATTCGACCTGGAACAGTTCGAAGCTAAGATGGTTCGAGGAGCCCGCCGCGAGCTCGCGCGCGCTCTTGAACTGCGCCTTGCCGCGCGCCGGCAGCAACGCGCCCTTGTTGATGATGGTGACCAGGATATTGGTCTGGCCCTGCAGATGGTCGAGCGCCTTGACCGCGATGGTCTGCGTCGCCGGAATTTTCGGCATCACCGATTCGCTGCGCGTGATGCTGAATTTCTGATCATACTGGTCGAGCACGCGGTCGCGCTTATCGTAATAGCGCACGCTATATTCGTTGAGACCGAGCTGCTTGACCGGAATCTTGATTTCGGCGTCCGGCACGATGTCGGTGAAGTCGGAGGCCCAGCCATCGCTCGCTTCGATCTGGATCGTCGCCGCCTCGCCAAGATCTTCGGCGATATGCATGAACACGCTGATCTCGCTGTCGGAGGTCGGGGTCGCGTAATCAAGCTGCACCGGACCGTCCTTGCCACCGCCTTCTTCCGGCACTTCGGGATGCACGGCGCGGCTCTCGATCGGCTTGTCCGCTTCCTCGCCTTCCTCCGGCAGCACATCGCGCGGCGTGCGCGGCATATTGTCGGGCACGATGGCAGGTTGCGGCTTCTGGCCGCCCCAGTCGAACACCGTAGCGTAATGCACCGCGCCGATGGCGACCGACGTCAGCGGATCGACCTTGAGATCGGTCGGCACACCAAGCTCGTTCGCAACCATCGCGCGGATCAGCGGCGTGCGGCTCGGCCCGCCGATGAAAATGAGCTTGTCGATATCCTCGTTCTTGTAATTGTTTTCTTCCATCACCTGCCGCGTCAGCGCGATGGTCTGCATCACCGGCTCGCGGATGATGTCTTCATATTGTTTGCGCGTGATGGTGACTTCGAGGAAAATATCGGTCCCGCTCTGGTCGGTGAGCCGCACCTCGTCGTCGCTCGCGAAAATCTTGGCCTGCTCGAGCGTGGACAGTTCGATCTTGGCCTTTTCCGCCGCGAGATGGGCGATACGGATGAGCCGATTATATTGCTTGTCGCGCTGGAAATTCTCCGGCAGGTCGAAATGCGTGGCAAGCCACGGCCGCACGATTTCATTGACCAGCATGCGGTCGAAATCGCGCCCGCCGAGCATATTGATGCCCTGATGCGCGACAACGTCGATGCGCCCCTCGATCGCCTCGACGAGGGCCAGATCGAACGTACCGCCGCCGAGATCGTAAATCAGATATTGGCCCGAGCGCCGCTGCGTGCCAAGCGCCGACATCGCTGCCGCGATCGGCTCCTGCAGCAATGTGACATTGCTGAGCCCCGCGAGATTGGCCGCGCGCATCGTCGCTTCGCGTTGCAGCTGGTTGAATGCCGCCGGAATGGTGATGACCGCGCCGTGGATTGGCGCGTCGCCGGTCTCGGTTGCCGCCTGGCCGAGCAGCTGGCGCAGGATTTCCGCCGTGCATTCCTCGGGAGTCAGCGACAGCTCGACCGCCGGAATGGTAATCGGCGTCGAGGTGCCCATCAGCCGCTTGAAACCCATCGCGACCGCGTCCGGCGACAACATCGCCTGATCATAGGCGCGGCGGCCATAAAGCCGGTGGCCGCGCTTGTCGAAATAAATCACGGAAGGCAGCACATCGCCGCCATCGACCGGGCGGAACACCCGAACCTGACCGTCGACAATACCGGCAATCACCGAATTGGAGGTGCCAAGATCAATGCCTAAATACATCGTGCCTTCCGCCGTATCTGGCAGCGCCCAGGGCGTGCCGCATTTCGTTAATAGCCTGTTCTAGCTTGAAAATAATTCGCTTGGCAAAACAAAAGGCCGCTGCCGCACCATGAAAGGATTTTTACCAGTGCGTCACCCCAGCCGATGTGGTTACTTTTGCTCGTTTAGCAAATTTATTACTGCGAAATGATTAAGGGCACGATGAGCACATC
>JBDHTV010000113.1:0-6074 GCA_039808825.1 Bdellovibrionales bacterium
GCGCGGCTGATGACGGTCTGATCCTCGTAACTGTCGGCTTGCCAGACCAGCCCATAACGCTGCGCCAGCTTGCTCAGCACGGTATAATTATAGGTCACGCTGCGGCCCGGTGCGGGCGCCGTGGCGATCGTCTCGTCGAGGCTGGCAGGCAGGCCGATGAACACATCGCCGAGCCGGATAGCGTCGCGGTCGATTTGAACCTGATCGCGATTGCCGACCTGGGTCGCCGCCGCGACCGGCAAGGCCAGCAGCAGGCCGGCAAGCCCAAGCGCAAAAGATTGAAAACGGCGTTGCATCATATCAGCCTAACCTCACCGCAGCTGGTTCAAGGACGACATCATTTCATCCGCGCTCTTGATGACGCGCGAATTCATCTCATAGGCGCGCTGGGCCGTGATCAGGTTGGTCAGCTCCTGCACGATATCGACGTTCGATTTCTCGAGCGATGATTGCTGCAGCTTGCCGAAGCCGTTCGCCGTGGGGTTGCCTGTCGTCGGCGTGCCGGAAGCCGGCGTCTCGCGCAGCAGATTGTCGCCGATCGCCTCGAGCCCCGCCGGATTGGCGAAGGTCGCGAGCTGGATCTGGCCGAGATTGCTGAGCGCCACCTGACCGTCGACCTTGGCGAAAACCTGGCCGCTGTTATTGATGGTGATATCGATGGTGTCGGCGGGCACCGTGATGCTCGGCAGCAACGGGTAGCCGTCGCTCGTCACGATCTGGCCATTGGCATCGAGCTGCAGGTTCCCGGCGCGGGTATAGGCCGTGGTGCCGTCCGGCATCTGGATCTGCAGATAACCCTTGCCGTTGATAGCGAGATCGAGCGAATTGCCCGTCTGCTCGACGCTGCCTTGCGTGTTGATGCGATAGACCGCGCCAGCCGAAACGCCGTTGCCGATCTGGATACCGGTCGGCACGATGGTGCCGGTGTCAGAGGATTGCGAGCCAGGACGGCGCAGATTTTCATAGAGTAGGTCCTTGAATTCGGCCCGCATACCCTTGAAGCCGGTCGTCGTGATATTCGCGATATTGTTCGAAATCACCTCGACATTGAGCTGCTGTGCCAACATCCCCGTCGCGCCGATACTCATTGCCCGCATGATACCGTTCCCCCTTAACTGGCCGAAACGCGGCCGAGCGTACGGATCGCGGTCCGCAGCCGGTCATGTTCGCTTTGAATCATATTCGCCGTCTGCTGATAGGCGCGCACCGCCTGCGTCAGCTGCGTCATCTCGATAACCGGGCGCACGTTCGATTGCTCGATCGCGCCCTGCACCACGCGCGTATCCGTCGCGTCCTGCCCGGCTTCGTTGGTCTTGTAGAGGCTGTTGCCCGTCTCCTGCATCGCCTGTTCCTGCTTGAAGGTCACGACCTTAAGCTTGCCGACCTCGCCCTTGTCGGTCAGGATTCGTCCCGTCGCGTCGAGACTGATCTGGTTTGCATCCTGCGGAATATTGAGCGCCTGCCCGTCGGCGCTGAGCACCGTATCGCCTTCCTGCGTCACGATATCGCCGTCGCTATTGATGCCGAACGAGCCGGCGCGGGTATATTGCGTGCCCTGCTTGGTGCGCACGGCGAAATAGCCCGCACCCTGCAACGCGAAATCGAGCTCATTGCCGGTCCGCACCATCGGACCGGTCGTCGGATCGCGCATCGTCGCGCGGTCGATGACGAATTGCAGCGTATCGTCAAACTGCGTCGCCATCGGCTGGGTCTGAAACAGCATCCGTTGCGTCTTGAAGCCAGTCGTATTGGCGTTGGCGATATTGTTTGCCAGCACCTCGACCTGCCGCTGCAGCGCCGTTTGTTGAGAGAGTAAGATAAGGCCGGTGCTTTCCATGCTTCGCTTCCCTTGCCGCGCCATGCGGCTTGCTCGAATGATGCAGGAACCATGCCAACAAATATTCGCAAACATATCATATGGTTAGCATATGGATGTTCTGCATTTTCTGCCCATGCCGCCGCCCTGCGGGCAGATTTTGCCCTGATTGGGCTTGCGGTCTGCCCGAACGCGTCTAAATATGCGCCATGCACCCGATTGAATGGAAAATCAGCGATCAGCCCGTCGCCTATCCCGCGGCTTTGACTTTGATGGAACAGCGTGTCGCCGCGATCCTTGATGGCGAAGCACCGGAAATGACCTGGCTGCTCGAACATCCCCCCCTCTATACGGCAGGAACCAGCGCCGCACCGGAAGATCTGCTCGCGGCCAATCAATTCCCGGTCTACGCCACGGGTCGCGGCGGCAAATATACCTATCACGGTCCCGGCCAGCGTATCGCCTATGTCATGCAGGATCTTGGCAGCCGCGACCGCGATCTGCGGCGCTATGTCTGGCGGCTTGAGGAATGGCTGATCCGCACGCTCGCGGAATTTGGCGTGGCGGGCGAGCGGCGCGACGGCCGCGTCGGCATCTGGGTACGTTTGCCCAGCGGGACCGAAGAAAAAATCGCCGCCATCGGCGTGCGTGTCCGCCGTTGGGTCACATTCCACGGCATCGCGCTCAATGTCGCGCCGGATCTGGCCCATTATCGCGGCATCGTGCCCTGCGGCCTCGGCAATTTCGGTGTCACCTCGCTCGCGGCGCTCGGCCGCGATCCCGGCATGGGTGCCGTCGATGCCGCGCTGCGCACGACCTTCGCACAGGTTTTCCAGCGCAGTGGTTAAGCGTTTCTTACCAATCAGGCCGTAACATCGTTAAGCAAAGCTTACCTTGCGGGTTGGTCTTAGTATCTTTTGGCAAAACGCCGCCCATTTAACGGAATCTTGAGCACGTTTTTCTTATCATGGCAGGTGGGAAATCCCGATAACGCGATAAACGCGAGCAAAAGGTGTGGCCATGACGCAGCGCTGGATCAAGAACCGGACACAAGGTCTGTCAGGCAGACTCTTTGTCTTGCTCGCCGCTTTGCTTATCGCCTTGCCCGCCGCCGCCGCGATCATCGGCTCCGAACAGGACGCGGGAACCAAATCCGGCTCACGTCTGCGCAATAACGACCGCATTCTGATCTGGCCGAAAGCTATCACGAGCGAAAACGGCCCGCGCGATCCGAGCCCCACCAACTTTTCAGCTCAATGCGTGTCGCTCTATAACCGCAGCGGCGTGCAATATTTCGTGCCGTGGCGCACCGACAGCGAGTGGCAGGCTTTCCTCGCCGCGCGCGCCAACGGCACGTTAAACACCCCTACCGGCACCGTTGACGCCGGGAAATGCTGCGCTCAGCAGGTCGTCGATGTCTGCGGCGTTTCGATCCCGGCGGCAGACGGCGTGCCGCCGGAAAAAGACACCAATCTCGGACAGCGCCCGCTTTCAGCGCGCAGCACGCCCGCCGACCCTAAAGATCTGCTGAATTATGGCGCGGCTCTCGATGTCAAATCGATGAAGTCGTCCTTCATCTTGAACGACAACACGATCAATTACGAAGTCACCTATATGTGCGATCCGGATGGCACTTGGACCAAGACGAAGGAAATCGGCAGCTGCCTGCCTATCGACGGCGCCTGTAACGCCGCTTATACCACGACGCCGCTAACCAGCATGCCGCCCGAAGCCCAATGGCCGAACGTGTTGTGCGGCCCGGGGAGCATTCTCCATGACCCAAGCGGCACTGGCGCCGGACCCTTCGTCACCGGCACCGGCCCATGGGACTGGCAGTGCGACGGCACGCCCGGCCGCGCGCCTGCTTTGTGCCATGCCGACTACAATGGCTGCAACACCAGCATCATTCCGCAAAAAGGCTTCCGCAAACTGCCGGATGACCATGCCTCGCTTTGCCTGAGCGGCAACACCACCATCAACCTTGCGCCGCTTGTCGGCAACGGCCCTTGGGATTGGCAGTGTCAGAAAGACGACAACGGCTTTGTCTCGACCTGTCATGCGAATTTCGACCCTTCTCTTGATGGCGTTTGTAACCCGGCTGAAACCGGTAAATCGCAAAGCGTGATTCCGCTGCTCAAGACCGGCCTATGCCTCGGCACCGACGGTATCACCCCGTCCGACGCCATGGCCGACGCGACCTGCAACAATATCCGCTGCACCTGGACCTGCGCGGGCAGCAACGGCGGGAAGAACACGCTCTGCCGCGCCTATCGCCAGCAGACCCCCGGCCAGTGCGGTCCGCTCGCCAGCAGCACGCCGATCACCAAACCCGCCGATGGTGACCCCGGCCTGTGCACGCAGGGCACACCAACCACCGTCTCGGGCACGCCGAACGGCTCGACTTGGAACTGGGGTTGCACGGGCAGCCCGAACCCGAACATAACGCAGTGCTCGGCGCCGAACAGCAACGCCGCGATTAACGGGCAATGTGGCTCGGCCTACGGCCAGCTCTTTACCTCCGATACGCCGCCGGACCTCTCGGGCACCCAATATTGCGCAGCGGGCACGGCCATGCCGGTCGTGAAAACCGATCTCGGCAACGGCGCCCAGACCTGGACCTGGTATTGCCAGGGCATCAATGGCGGGAATGATTCCGGCCAGTGCTTCTCGCAATATTATCCGGGCTACAATGGCGCAGCCTGCGGTAGCGCTAACCATGGCACCTTCGCCACGCAACCGCCTGCTGGCGCGCTGTGCGGCACCGGCAATACGGCAAGCGGCATGACCACGACGAGCAATCCCGACGGCTGGTCCTGGTTCTGCGACGACACCAAATATCCGGGCGCACCCGTTGCCTGTAGCGCGCGCAATACCGTGCAGCCGATCCCCGGCCAGTGCGGCAGCGCCAATGGCGGCGTGTTCGGCGATTATGCCGCGCCGCCCAACGCAGCGCAGCTTTGCAATAATGGCGGTACGCCGATCAGCTTCGTCTGGCCCGCCGACGGTAACAATGTCGCGACCGTGACCTGGGGCTGCGCCGGCCAGAACGGCGGTGCCGACACGTCCGCCACGGCCTGCTCAGGCACCTTCGTTCCGGCACTTGACGGCCAGTGCGGCATCGCGACGACCTGGACGCCGAATAATATCAGCATCATCCAGAACGCGCCCGCTTATCAGCTGTGCCAGCCGACGGGCAAGAGTCTGCCGTCCAACTATGCGGCACATTATGACAGCGACACACCGGCCAACAGTACGATCAGCTGGACCTGTTCGCGGGCCAGCCCGACCGGCAAGGATGCGCAATGCGCGGCCAAATATGTGCCGACCCCCTTGAACGGTCAGTGCGGCACCATCCCCAGCGACCAGATCGCGAGCCGTCCGAGCGACAGCATTCTCTGTCTCGTCGGCACGTCTTATGACTGGTCGGCACCGGCGCCCGGTTCTGGCCCTGGTACGGTCAAGTGGAAGTGTACCGGCCTGTATGGCGGCCAGCCCGCCACTTGCCAGCAAGTCGGCGTCGAAGTGGTTGACCCCAAAGGCCAGTGCGGCAAAGCCAACGGCGCCTATGTGCCGGACAAGCCGAACTATAACCTCTGTGCCGTCGGTGGCGGCAACGCCAGCACGGTGACCGGTGACGGCCCGTGGCAATGGACCTGCGGTACGGCGCATGTGCAATGCGAGGCCTATCCTTGCACGGTTTGCGCCGGTAATGTCGACAACGCCTTTACCAACGTGCTGGTCGGGAACGAGACCACCAAGACCATCGGCACCTGCACCATGGCGGGCCAGCCGGTCTGGTCGGCCAATGCGCAGCTCCAGCTCTCGAATGACGTACCGGTCGTATTGAGCTGGGTCGATGGCTTCAATGGCGCGGTCGTGCAGAACTACACACCGTCTGCCGCGCCGAAGCAATATTGCGCCCCGTGCTATATGCGGCCAAGCAATTTGATCAACGGCGATACCGGCGCCATGGTCCGTAAAGTCTCGGGCACCTGCGCACCGGAAATTACGGAGACGAAGAGCATAATGCCCGGCATCGGCCTGACACCATAAACCGAAGCCGGCGGTAAGAATGAAGCGGGCGGAGACCACTATCTCCGCCCGTTCTTTTTACGGTCCGTGCCATAAGCCCCGCCCACCGTCGCGGGAATAAATAATCCGCAAGCCATACAAATCCGTCCTTGCAGATTTGCATGGCTTGAAGTGGGCCCCAGCCCCGCGGCGCTTGAGCGGCTTGTGTATTTTGCGCCCCGCGCGA
>JBDHTV010000114.1:0-5938 GCA_039808825.1 Bdellovibrionales bacterium
GCGGTGCAGGACTTGAAGCTGAATGACAAGATGGATTTTCTGCTGCCCGCTCAAACCCGTGCGCCGGTCAAGAGCGAGCCCATGGCCACGCCTGCGGTCAAGCCCTGAAGATCATTTGATGGTGATATAAGCACAAATAACGCGAAGCCAAGCGTTGCGGAGCAACGCACCCGGCGTTTGAGGGGGGTATTTAAGCCGTCAGAGCGGCGCTGGGCTCGTTGGTCGCTGTCTTGGACTCGCCATCGCGGGTCAACCCGGCGCGCAGATAAGCCACGGCGGCGAAGGACGGCGACTGGGCCTCGATCTGCCCTTTGCTGTCGAGGAATTGCAGGATGACGCCCGCGCTCGGATCAACCGTGATGCGCGGCGAAGGGGCTGTCGTCAGCTCGGTCTGCTGCGCTGCCTTGGTGGCGGCGCTGTCGGCCGTGCTCGCCGTATCGGTGCTGGCGGCAGGCGGAGTCGTATCGGCCCGGTTTGTAACCGGGTACGCCGCGGTGACACTCTTGAGTTCGCTTAACATGGCAGCCGGCACCCTTCTTGCCTTATCAGCCCCGATCATAACATCGGCGGCATGATTTTTCTATGCCAAAGCATGAGAGGCAGGCCCCGTGCCTACCGCTCACCTGATACAACTTATTGCCATAATGACATCCGAGTGGTTAGCAAATGGTTTACAACCGGAGAAATATTTGGCGCAACAGCGAATTATTTGATTTTACTCATAAAAACTTGCCTGTGCGACCATCCGGCTGTTGCAAAAAGCCCTGAAACGCCGCAAATTAACTTATCTTGGTCGCGTTTCCTCAGGTGAATCTTATGCTCGCTCTGCTCCGTCCCGCTCTCGACAAAAACGGCCTGCCGCGTCCGACTTTGCTCAAGGATTATCGACCGGCAGCCTACCTCATCGATCATGTCGCGCTCGATGTGCAGATCGGCGAGGCGATTACGGTCGTCACCAGCACCTTGCAACTGCGCCGCAATCCGAAAGCGGCGGCGCGGCAGCCGCTTGAGCTGGACGGCGAGGCGCTTGAGCTGGTCAGCATCGCGGTCGACGGCGCACTGCTCAAGCCGAGCGCTTATCAGCTGCTCCCCGGCATTTTGCTGGTCCGCGACCTGCCCGCGCAATGCACGCTGACCATCGTCAACCGCATCGCGCCGCAAAGCAACACCGCGCTCTCCGGCTTCTATCAATCGGGCACGATGCTGACCACGCAATGCGAGGCAGAAGGCTTCCGCCGCATCACCTACTATCTCGATCGCCCCGATGTGCTGGCGCGTTTCAAGGTTCGCATCGAGGCCGATGCCGCGCAATATCCCGTGCTGCTCGCGAACGGCAACCTGCTCGCCAAGGGCAAGGCGGCGGGCGGACGGCACTGGGTGCAATGGGAAGACCCGTATCCCAAACCCTGCTATCTCTTCGCGATGGTGGCCGGCAATCTCGAGCGCGTGGCGGATTCGTTCAAGACCCGCTCGGGGCGCAAGATTCTGCTCGAGATGTATGTCGAGCCCGGCAATACCGATCAAGTCGGCATTGCGCTGCAGTCGCTCAAAGCGGCGATGAAGTGGGACGAGGATACCTACGGTTTTGAGTATGATCTCGACCGCTTCATGATCGTCGCGACCAGCTTCTTCAACATGGGCGCGATGGAGAATAAAGGGCTCAATATCTTCAATTCCGACTGCGTGCTGGCGCGGCCGGAAACCGCGACCGACGCCGATATCGCCTTTGTTGAACGCGTCGTCGGCCACGAGTATTTCCATAACTGGACCGGCAACCGCATCACCTGCCGCGACTGGTTCCAACTCAGCCTCAAGGAAGGGCTGACCGTGTTCCGCGAGCAGCAATTCTGCGAAGCGATGAACTCGCCGCATGTCGAGCGCGTGCGCGAAACACGCAACTTGCGGGCCGCGCAATTTCCGGAAGATGCCGGACCCAATGCGCATCCGGTGCGTCCGACCAGCTATCTGACCATCGACAATTTCTATACTGCCACGGTTTACAGCAAGGGGGCCGAACTGTGCCGCATGTTGCACACCATCCTCGGCGACCGCCGTTGGCAGACGGGTATGGCGCTCTATGTCAAGCGGCATGACGGCAGCGCCGCGACCTGTGACGACTTTCTTGCCGCGATGGCGGACGCAAACCGGATCGATCTGAGCCAATTCAAGCTTTGGTATAGCCAGGCGGGCACGCCGCAGCTGAAGGTAACGGGCAAATATAACGCGAAGCAGCAGACCTATCAGCTGCAGATCAAACAAAGCTGCCCGCCGACGCCGGGGCAGAGCAAGAAAGCGCCGTTGCATATCCCCTTCGCCATCGGCCTGCTCGACAAGGATGGCCATGATCTGATCGGCACGGAAATTCTGCAGCTGCACAAGGCCGTCGAGACCTTCACCTTCAAGAACATCGAAGCTGCGCCGTTGCCGTCGCTGTTGCGGCATTTCTCGGCGCCTGTGCGCGTGCATTACGATTATACGGAGCAGGAGCTGCTATTCCTGCTCGCGCACGATCACGACAGTTTCGCGCGCTGGGATGCCGGGCAGATTCTATTCAACCGTGTCCTGCTGCGGCTGACGGCGGCGGCGCAGGCAGGGCGCAAGCTCGTCGCGCCCAAGGCCTTCATCGCCGCGCTCGCGCCGATTGTCGCCGATACCGCGCTTGATCCCGCCTATGCCGCGCTGATGCTGCAAATTCCGAGCGAGCAGGAAGTCGCCGGGGTGCTTGCCCATGCCGGCAAGAAGGTCGATGTCGTCGCCGTGCACAAGGCGCGCGAATTCCTGCGCGCCGCCATCGGCAAGGCGCATCATGATGCTTTCGCGGCGCGTTGGCGCGCGCTTAAGCCCGACCCCTACGGCTTCAACGGCGTCGCGATGGGGCAGCGCAGTCTGAAGAATCTATGCCTCGCTTATATGGCCGGCAGTGGCGAACATTCGGCGCTGGCCGAAGCGGCGGCGCAGGTGCGGCAATCGCCCAACATGACCGATCAGATGATGGCGCTCGGTATTCTGGTGCAGAGCGGCGATGCATTGAGTGACCGCGCGCTCAGCGACTTTTACGCCCGTTGGCGCGACGACGAGCTCATCATCAACAAATGGTTTGCGGTGCAGGCTGCCGCCATCCGCCGCGACACGATTGGCAAGGTCAAGGCGCTGCTCAAGCATCCGGATTTCGACATCAAGAACCCGAACAAGGTGCGCGCGTTGCTCGGCACGCTCGTGCATGGCAATCCGTTCGCCTTCCATGCCCCGAACGGCGGTGGCTACAAGTTGCTCGTGCAGCAGGTCAAACGGCTCGACAAGCTTAATCCGCAAATGGCGGCCCGGCTGGTGCAGGCCTTCGATCGCTGGCGCATCTATACCCCTAAGCAGCAAAAGCTGATGCAGGCGGCCTTGCGCGAACTGCAGCAGGTCAAGGGGCTGTCGGCCAACACCTATGAGCTGGTGACGAAGGCTCTGGCGGCACCGAAAGTGGGCGGGCCACGAAACCTATAAGGCATTGTCCGCCCTGCATAATCCCTCTTGCCAAATCAGCGGGTGCCGCGCACAATCCGGGCCATCATTTTCCCGGAAAGGATATAAGATGCGCGGTCGTTTGTTGGGTCTGGTGGCGGGTTTGGCAATGCTGTGGGCCGGTGCGGTTCAGGCGCAAGAGGCGGCCGCTCCGGCACCGCGCACGCCGCAGCCGGTGGCGATCAACCCGTTGGTGGTTGACGAGATGAATGGCGATCTCGGCCATCAGAACTGGGAGCATCAGCCCGATCTGCTCGGCTTCAGCGCCGGCTATTACGACGCGCTACGCAATAATGACCGTACCAACCGTGCCGTCGATTTCCGCGTCGAGTACCGCTCCGGCCTGTCGCTGCTGCCGCTGATCGCGCCGCAGACCTTCAGCGGCTGGGACAAGACTTTCCAGATCCGGCCGATGGGCGGCGTGGAAGGCACCACCGACGGTGCACTCTATGGCTTTGGCGGTTTCGTGTTCGACATCTTCCTGACCCGCCATATTTATCTGGCGCCGAACGAAGTGGTCGGCCTCTATTATCGCGGCAATGGCAAACGCCTCGGTTCGTTCGTCGAATTCCGCTCGACGTTCGAGGCGGGCTATCGCTTCGACAATAATATGCGCATCGGCGCGTCGCTCGGTCATATTTCGAACGCGGGCTTGACGAGCTATAACCCGGGTACCGAAATCATCTCCGGCCATGTCTATATCCCGACGGACTGGATCTTCGGCAAGTAACCAGTCCGAATTATGGATGGGAGGGCGGCGCGGCAACGCGCTGCCCTTTTTTCTTGGCCGCTCCGGCCGGAAAGTAAAAATAACAAGAAATTCATTATATTTTGCCATAGCATAGGCTATGGCGATCTCGGCATGTAGTCAGTGAGGTGCTGCATATGAAGGTGATTATTCTGGCCGGCGGGTTGGGGACGCGGATCGCGGAAGAGTCCGCGGTGCGTCCGAAGCCGATGGTGGAGATCGGCGGCAAGCCGATCCTCTGGCACATCATGAAGATTTACGGCCATTATGGCTTCAACGAGTTCGTGATCTGCCTCGGTTACAAGGGTATCATGATCAAGGAGTACTTCTCGCATTATTTCCTGCATATGTCCGACGTGACCTATGACATGACTACGGGCGCGATGCAGGTGCATCGCCAGGCGGCGGAGCCGTGGAAGGTCAGCCTGGTCGATACGGGCGAACACAGCCAGACCGGCGGACGCTTGAAGCGTGCGCTCGAATTCATCGGTCCTGGCGAAGAGACCGTTGCCATGACCTATGGCGACGGCGTGACCGATTTGCCGATCGATAAGCTGCTGCAGTTTCATCGGGCGCATGGCAAGCAGGCGACGGTCACGGCGGTGCGCCCGGCCAAGCGTTTCGGCGCGCTGGCGCTCGAAGGCGACCGCGTGACCAGCTTCCGGGAAAAGCCGGAGTCGGACGGCGGCTGGATCAATGGCGGCTTTTTCCTGTTCAATCCCAAAGTCAAGGCTTTGATCAAGGACGACGCGACGATCTGGGAGCGTGAGCCGATGGAACATCTGGCGGAACAGGATGAGCTGCGTGCTTATGTCCACCCCGGCTTCTGGCACCCGATGGATACGCTGCGTGATCGTCAGTTCCTGGAAGAGCAATGGGCCACGAACCCGCCCTGGAAGAAATGGTGAAGCTGGTGACGGCGGTACGGCAGCAGCATTGGCAGGGCAAGCGCGTCTTTCTGACCGGCCATACCGGCTTCAAAGGCAGCTGGCTCGCGCTCTGGCTCAAGCATTGGGGCGCCGATGTTTACGGCTTTAGCCTGCCGCCTGATAACCCGTCCTTGTTCCAACAGGCGGGGCTGGCGCAGCAAATTGCTGGCGAATATGGCGATATTCGTGAGCCGCAGGCGATTGTGCGAGCCGTCAAGACGTTTCAGCCCGAAATTGTCTTTCATCTTGCAGCGCAGCCCCTGGTGCGGCTCTCCTATCACGATCCGGTTGCGACCTATGCCACCAATGTTATGGGCACCGTGCATGTGCTCGACGCGGTGCGGCAAACCCCGTCCGTCAAAGCCGTGGTCAATGTCACGAGCGACAAATGTTATGAAAATAACGAATGGGTGTGGGGCTATCGCGAGAATGACCGTCTTGGCGGCCATGATCCCTATAGCAACAGCAAGGCCTGCGCCGAACTCGTCGCGCAAGCCTATCGCGATTCATATTTCAATACGGCCGATGCGCCGCTGCTGGCAACGGCGCGTGCCGGGAATGTCATCGGCGGCGGCGATTGGGCCAAAGACCGGCTGGTGCCAGACGCGATGCGGGCTTTTGCCGCGAATAGCCCGTTGATCATTCGGTTCCCGGCGGCGATCCGCCCCTGGCAGCACGTGCTTGAGGCTGTGAATGGCTATCTGGTGCTGGGCGAGGGGCTGCTGGCCGGCCAGCGGCCGTTGGCGCAAGC
>JBDHTV010000115.1:0-5860 GCA_039808825.1 Bdellovibrionales bacterium
TGCTTGCAGAAGCCGTTGACGATCAGCGCCGTCGCCTGCTCGGCATTGAGCCCGCGCTGGCGGCAATAGAACAGCTGGTCCTCGCTGATGCGCGACGTCGTCGCCTCATGCTCGACGCTGGCGCTGGCGTTGCGGCTCTCGATATAAGGCACGGTATGCGCGCCGCACTGGTCGCCGATCAGCAGGCTGTCACATTGCGTATGGTTGCGCGCGCCTTGCGCGGTCCGCAAAAATTTGACGAGCCCGCGATAGGTGTTCTGCGCCTTGCCCGCGCTGATGCCCTTCGACACGATGGTCGAGCGCGTGCGCTTGCCCATATGGATCATCTTGGTGCCGGTATCGGCCTGCTGGTGGTGATTGGTCACCGCGACCGAATAGAACTCGCCGACGGAATCGTCGCCGCGCAAAATGCAGCTCGGATATTTCCAGGTGATGGCGGAGCCGGTCTCAACCTGCGTCCACGAGATTTTGGACCGGTCGCCGCGGCAGTCGCCGCGTTTGGTCACGAAATTATAGATGCCGCCCTTGCCCTCGGCGTCGCCCGGATACCAGTTCTGCACCGTCGAATATTTGATCTGCGCGTCGCTGAGCGCGACGAGCTCGACCACGGCGGCATGGAGCTGGTTCTCGTCGCGCTTCGGCGCCGTGCAGCCCTCGAGATAAGAGACCTGCGCGCTCTGGTCGGCGATGAGCAGCGTGCGCTCGAACTGGCCGGTGTTTTCGGCATTGATGCGGAAATAGGTCGAAAGCTCCATCGGGCATTTGACGCCCGGCGGCACATAAACGAAGGAACCGTCGCTGAACACCGCCGCGTTGAGCGCCGCGAAATAATTATCCTGCGGCGGCACGACGCTGCCGAGATATTGTTGCACCAGCTCGGCATGGTCGCGTACCGCCTCGCTGATCGAACAGAAAATCACGCCATGTTCGGCGAGCTGCTTTTTGAAGGTCGTGACGACGGAGACGGAATCGAACACCGCGTCGACCGCGATGCGCGGCTGCACCCCTGCGAGCATTTCCTGCTCGGCGAGCGGGATGCCGAGCTTGGCATAGGTCGCGAGCAATTCGGGATCGACCTCGTCGAGGCTCTTGAGCTGCGGCTTGGCCTTCGGCGCTGCGTAATAGCAGATCGCCTGGTAATCAATCGGCGGGAATTTGAGCTTGGCCCAGTCGGGCGGCGTCATGCCCTGCCACAGCTTGAACGCCTTGAGCCGCCAGGCCAGCAGCCATTCCGGCTCCTGCTTCTTGGCGGAGATGAAACGGATGGTCGCCTCGGTCAGACCCACGGCGGCGCGCTCGGCGTCGATCGGCGTGACGAAGCCGTACTGATAATTTTCGGCCAGCGCCGCGACGGTGCGCCGGGTTTGTTCGGTGGCTGCCATCGCTCCGTCCTAGGCTGTCGCCTGCGCCGCAGGTTGCGGCTGTTCCGTTTCGAGCCACGCCTTTTGCTGCGTCTTGAGCATGTCGGCGAGCGTCACCGCCTCGAGCGCGCTCTTGATCGCGCGGTTGATCGCGTCCCACTGCCCGCGCATCGCGCAGCGATTCTCGACGTTGCAATGACCCTGCTGGCTGTCGACGCAATCCGTGACCGCGACCGGGCCGTCGAGCGCCACGACGATATCGGCAACCGTAATGGCCGTGGGCGCGCGGCTCAGGCGATAGCCGCCATGCGTGCCGCGCAGGGCGGAGAGAATACCGCTCTTGGTCAGCTGCTTGAGCACTTTGGCGACGGTCGGCAGCGGCAAGCTGGTGCGCTGCGCCAATCCGTTCGTGGTCTGAATCTGCTCGGGCATCTGCGCCATGGCCGTGAGGATGACCACGGCATAGTCGGTCAATTTTGGTAAGCGCAACATGATGGTCCAGCCTTTGTCTGAAAAGCGCGGCGTTATTCTGTACTGATTTAGTACGCTATCGACAGGGGAAAAGCAAGTTTTAGGATAAAAAAGTGACTAGACAGATTGCCGCACGGAACAATCGAGTATTTCCCGTTCCGTAACGATCCAGTCGAGCGGCGCATCGGTACCGCCCACCGGCACGATATCGCATTCCTGTCCGGCAAAAGCAATGCCGATGGCCTGAATCCGCCCCTCACGGCGGAAGAGTGCGACCGTACGGTCATAATAGCCGCCGCCATAACCGAGCCGATTGCCGCGCCGGTCAAAACCAAGCAGCGGCAGTAACAGCACGCGCGGGATAACGATCGGCGCGGTCGGCAATGGCTCCATCACCTCGAGCACACCCTTGGTCAGCGCGTCGCCGGGCCGGTAGCGACGGAAAGCGAGCGGATGGCCGCGTCCGAGCACGACCGGTAGCGCCAGATCATAACCGGCTTCGACCAGCGCGGTATTGAGCGCGGTCATGTCCATTTCGCTGCCGCGCTGGTAATAGGAGCTGACGACGGTGCCCGGTGCCCAATCCTGCGGCGAACGTTGCCGTAAGTCATTGAGCAACAAGGCCGCAACCTGTTGTCCGGCGAGGGGATTTTGCGCCTTGATGATTTGGCGCGACGCTTCGGCGCTCAGACGCAGCTGGCGTTTGCGGTTACGAAGCTCAAGAGCAGCATTATCGGTCATGCGGCGCAGTTTGCCGCAGCAATGCAGCAAAATCAACGCATTATAAGGCTGAAACCTGCAGCAGAACTGGTAGCAAGGAGCTACCCAGCGTCCGAAGCCGTGCACAATTCAAAACCGCCGTGCTGAAGGCTATGAAAGTGGAAGAGCCGCCCCGCGTGCGAATGCACGCATAATTCAATAATTGGCCAAGACCGGCAAAATGGAAGTGGAAGAGCCGCCCCGCGCGCGGCGGCGCGCAAAACTAAAAACGGCCAAGATGGGTTTGTAAAGTGGAAGAGCCGCAGGGCCGGTGACCGCTTATCCCTCGTGACCTGCAACAAGCAGGTGGGTGCCATATGTCCGGAACCACAGTCCCGGTCAGGGACAGCTCCCGAGGTATCGTTATCGGCCGCGGGGAATCTCAGAGGTCTGTCGCACCGCGCAGCCCTTCCACCGCCTAATGTAAGAGATCGGCGCGGCTGAAGCAATTGCCGGTGCATAATTTTATGGCATGGCCCGGCTGGTTGACTATAACAAGTGGGTCCATGAGTGAGATTAATGCAGGTCCATAAACAAAATAATAACCATAATTTGCGCAACGAACACGGCATCGCGATTGGCCCGATCCTGTTTGTCGTCGCCATTCTCGGTATCCTCGCGGCGGCGATTGCAGCGGGTAGTGGCGCTTTTTCCGGCGATACCACTTCGGAATCCAACAATATCAAATCCTCCGCTTTCATCGAGATCGGCGAAAATCTCAAGACTGGGGTCGAGCGGCTGGTCGCGAATGATATTGCGCTGACAAACATCAATTTTGATCCCACCGTTTCGACCAGCAACAGCAATGATCTGTTTGCCCCCACCGGTGGCGGCATCGCCCCGCCTTCAGCGGCGTTGCTCGGCCCAGCCCATAATCAATGGCAATATCTGCTCACAACAACGACCAACGGTTGGGGCACCGCCGCCGATGATCTGCTGGTCTATGGCTTTGTGCCGACCCAGTCATTATGCGAAGCCATCAATCGCCGCGCGAACGGCGTGACGCCCGTACCCACGGTGAATATTGCGATCCTGGCGACGGGCACGCCCAACCACACAGCCTTTACGGCCGATTTCGGCCCGCTGCGCACGGCTCCCGTCGGCTGCTTTTACACCAGCCATGTTTGGAGCATCGGCTATTGGTTTTACCAGGTACTGGCCGTGCAGTAAGCGCAGCTATGGCGGCGGCGCATCCTGCATATTATTGATGATGTAATAGGCCTGAAACCAGTTCGTGAGCGGCACCGGATTGTGCCGGTCGGCCGGCTCAGCGGGCATGAAACGCCCAGGATAGATCGTAAAATCAATGGCTTTATAGTGATTGCGCTGTGACAGGCCGTTGATCCAGCCTAGCGCGGCGACAACTTGATAATGCCCCGGCCCGTCACTGGTCCAACGCCCCTCGAGCGTACGACCCGATAACCCGCGCGGCGTGGCACTGAAAGTTCCGTCGCGTTGAAAGCTGTAAAGCGTGGCATTGTCATAGAGCGTGAAAGTGCCGACCTGAGCGAGCGCCTGCTCGGGCGTGATTGTCGCGCCATCTTCGGCGTGGGTGCCACCGGCCGCAAGCAGCAGCGTCAAGGCCGCCATCAGGAAAGTGCGGCCCTTCTTCATTTTGGCGGCTCCAGCCGTTGCCGGATGCGCGCGATGAGGGCGGTAAAGTCCTTGCCGCCATCCGCGCCGAGATCGGCGGCGGTGGGCTGCATGGTCGCGCCGAACGGCCCGTCCCCGGCATAAAGCCAGGTTTCGCCGGTATGGAAACTATATTTGCCGCAGGTGCCGTAATCTTTGGTCGGGAAGGTGAGGCTTTGGCCAACCGCCGGGTCGCCTTTCGATGCGAGCACGGTGAACGTCACCGAACCCGGCTGTTCCCAGGTGGACTCGGTCGCCGCGGTTACTTTGCCAAGAAAGACCGTGCCGGTCAGTTTTTGCATAAAGGGACGCTGCAACCATGCGGCGCTTGGGCGGCAGGCGAGGGCCGGAGCAGTCGTGAGCAAGACGAGCAGCAAGGCTAAAGCGCGCAGCATCATCGCTGCACCTGCAGCCGTTGGTTGATGCGTTCGATCAGCGCGGCGAAGTCCTTGCCACCATCTGCGCCGAGATCGGCGACGGTCGGCTGCAGCGTCGCGCCGAACGGCCTGTCGCCGGAATACAGCCAGATCTCGCCAGCATGGAAGGTGAACTTGCCGCAGGTGCCGTGGTCTTGCACCGGAAAAGTCACGGTCTGGCCCACTGCCGGGTCGCCGCGTGAGGCCAGCACTTCGAACGTCACGTTGCCCGGCTTTTGCCATTCCGCCGGAGTTGCGGCCACGACCTGGCCGAGAAAGGCGGTGCCTGACAATTTCTGCGTAAGGCTTTGCTGCAGATAATCGACTGGCGGACTGCACGCCCAGGTCGGTGCCGCCAATAAAATCAAGGACAAAGCCCAACACCACCGCATCGTCGCCTCCCGCATCACTTGGTCAACAGGGCCGCTGTAACGGCTCTTCCCGGAAACAGACGCATCGGCCAGCGCAAAGCTTGGTGCAATAAACCAGATTTTTAAAAAAGACGTTCCGCCTCAGGCGCTGCCGACTGCGGCGGTCAGATGCTCAAGCCGGTTTTGCAGATGGCTGATGGCGCTGAGCAGATATTCCTCGTCCTGCGGCGTCAGGGTCGTGCCCGCCACGGGCTGGGCCGGGCGCCGCACTTCGCGGTTTTCGCGCATCTCGAGCATCTCGTCAGCCAGCATCATGCAGGTGAGCATGAAGAGCCGGTTCTCGGTGGTGTTGCCCACGCTGCTCGCTACCGCGCGCATGCGCTGTTCGACGATGCTGACGAGCTCCTGCACCCGGCGTTCCTGACCTTCCGGACATGCCAGCTGATATTCACGGCCATAAAGCGATACGGTCAGCTTGGGCATGGGCGGTCTCCGTTACCGGTAAAAGTTAATCGCGCAACACATGTTCGACCCGGGCGATAGCGTGGTCGAGCCGCGCCGCGATCTTCTGGGCCAGCGCAACGGCGTTGGCTTCGCGCGCCCGGCTGTGGCGCAGCGCGTCATGCTGCTGCTGCAGCTGGTGCCGCATATTGTCCTGGCGCACGGCCAGTGTTTCTTCAAGGTCGCTGATGCGTTCGTCGATGGCAGCCAGGGCAGACGGAATACGCTGCATCACATCCTCCGAAAATTTTTCTGATTCGCAGCCTAACGGCCCCGCGCCGCGCGCGTCAATCACCGCCGCAGCTTATCCACAGGTGGTTGCGCGCCATAGCGTGGATTGCGACACAGT
>JBDHTV010000116.1:0-5820 GCA_039808825.1 Bdellovibrionales bacterium
GACTACAAGGCCAACGCCGCCGTCATCAAGCTCGACAACGAACGCACCAAAGCGCTGCTCGATATCGTTATTTGAGTTTGTTTATGAGCACTCAAACGCCGTGCGCAGGCCTCCGGCCTGCTTGGCTTCGCGTGCATAAGCACGCGGGCCCTCAATGGGCCACCTCAAATCATGAAAATCTGCAGGGGCGGATTTTCATGATCTTCGGATAAAAGCAGCGCTCAGGCGCCGCTGGGCTGGGGCCCACCTCAAAGCATAAAAATCGGTAAGGGCGGATTTTCATGCTTCTCGGAAAACACTTCAACAAGCGTTTGACATTCTTGCTGGCGCTCGGCACCGTGCGGGCATGAGCGAACAGAATTTCCATGCCACCTGCGTTCTGCTGCCGGAATGCAATATGGCGGGCGTGCTTATCACCGGCCCGGCCCTGTCCGGCAAATCGTCGTTGGCGCTGCAGTTGCTCGAAGCGGGCGGCCAGCTCGTCAGCGACGACCAGACGCTGGTCAAATCGTCGCTGCAAGGCTTGATCGCGACCGCACCGGAAGGACTCGCCGGCCTCATCGAAATTCAGGGCTACGGCATCGTGCGGCTGCCGCCGCACAAGGTGGCGGGCGCGGCGACGCTCGCGCTATGCGTGACGCTCGTCCCCGCGCCGCAACCGATCGAACGCCTGCCCGAGCAGGATCATCAGCAACTGCTTTCCGTCAAGATGCCGCGCTTCGTGCTGCGCGCGCACGACCCGGCGGGCGCCGCCAAAGTACGCGCCGTGCTCAATTACCGGCCGCTGGATTATACCAATGGCTGAAGCCGACACGAACGCGGCGCCGCGGCGGATCGTCTATGTCACCGGCATGGCGGGCGCCGGGATGTCGACGCTGCTCAAGACGCTTGAGGATCTCGGCTATGAAGCGGTCGATAACCTGCGCACCTCGATGATCCCGGCGCTGATCGCACAAAGCGGGAATGATAAGGCCGAGAAGCTGCGGCCACTCGCGGTCGGCATCGACAGCCGCAATGTCGAGTTCAATGCGCATGAGCTGCTGTTCCAGCTGCGCCAGCTGCGGGGCCAGCCCGGCCTGGCCGCCACGCTGGTCTTTCTGGAGTGCGGCGACGACGTGCTGGTGCGCCGTTTCAGCGAAACGCGGCGGCGGCACCCGCTCGCGCTCGACCGGCCGGTCGTGGACGGCATTCAATATGAGCGCGAGCTGCTCGCGCCGCTGCGCGACCATGCCGACCTGATGCTCGACACGTCGCTGCTCTCGCTGCACGATCTGCGCCGCCTCGCCGTCGGGCATTTCAAGCTCGGGCCGCAGAACGGGCTGACACTGTTCGTAACATCCTTCGCTTTCCGCCACGGCGTGCCGCGCGAGGCCGATCTGGTCTTCGACGTGCGGTTTCTCGCCAACCCGCATTGGGAACAGGCGCTGCGCCCCAAAACCGGGCTGGACGCCGCTGTCGGCGCCTATATCGCCCAGGACGGCGATTTTGCCCCCTTTATGGACGGGTTGGTTAAGCTATTGACCCCGCTGCTGCCGCGCTATACGCAAGAGGGGAAGAGTTACCTGACGATCGCGGTCGGCTGCACGGGCGGACGGCACCGGTCGGTTTATGTCGCGGAACAGCTGACCAACCAGCTCGCGGCGCAGGGCTATATTGTCGGCGTCAGCCATCGCGATATCGAACGCGGCGGCAATTAGCGCGCCTTGCGGATTGTGGAGCAGAGAATGATCGGCATCGTCCTGATTACCCATGGCCGTTTAGGCACCGAGATGCTCGCGGCGCTCGAACATGTCTGCGGCCCGCAGCAGCAGGCCATGGCGATCGGTATCGGCCCCGAGGACGATATGGACAAGCGCCGCGCCGATCTGCTCGCGGCCATCGCCGCCTGCGACAAGGGCCAGGGCGTCGTGGTGCTGACCGATATGTTCGGCGGCACGCCGAGCAATCTCGCGATCTCGGCGCTCGGCCGCGCCAAGGTCGAGGTCATCGCCGGGGTCAATCTGCCGATGCTGATCAAGCTGGCCTCTGTCCGCACCAGCAAGCCGCTCGCCGCTGCCATCACCGAGGCGCAGGAAGCCGGGCGCAAATATATCAACGTCGCCTCCGCGCTGCTCAACGGTTAAGCCATGACGCACGACACGCTTCCCACCGCAGCAGGCGCCGATGGCGCGGTCTGCGAGATGGTCACCATCTGCAACCAGCGCGGCCTGCATGCGCGCGCCGCCGCCAAATTCGTCAAGATCGCCATGCCGTTCAAGGCCGAGATCGAGGTCGTCAAGGGCGAAGTCCGCGTTTCGGGCCGGTCGATCATGGGGTTGATGATGCTCGCCGCCGGGCGCGGCACGCTGCTCAAAATTCGCGCGCAGGGCGCGGACGACGCCGTCACGGCGGTCAATGCTCTCGCCGAACTCGTCAAGCGGGGCTTCGATGAAATCTGAAACCATCGTGCTGCGCGGCATCGGCGTCGCGCCCGGCATCGCCATCGGCCCGGCCTATGTCATCGGCAGCACGGGGCTGCACGCGCCGGAATACAGCCTCGCGGCCAATCAGGTCGAGGACGAGATCGCGCGCTTCCATCATGCCGCCGAACAGGCGCGCCGCCAGATCCGACAGCTGCAAAACCGCACCGACAGCCTGCCCGCCAGCGCCGCCGAGGAAATCAAGATTCTGCTCGAGGCGCATCATGCCATGCTCGCCGGGTCGCGGCTCGTACGCGGGGTCGAGGCGCTGATCCGCAACGCCAAGATCAACGCTGAGGCCGCGATCGAACGGCAGATCGCCGAGATCGAAGCCGGTTTCGCGAGCATGGACGACAGCTATCTCGCGGCACGCGCGGCGGATGTGCATGAAGTGGGGCAACGGCTCTTGCGCCAGCTGATGCAGCAGCATTACCACCCGTTCGCCAACGCGCCGGAAGGCAGCATCCTGCTGGCCGAGGAAATCACGCCCGCCGACACCGCGCTGATGGACCCGAAGAAGATCGGCGGCTTCGCGGCGGTGCTCGGCGGCGCGGAAGGCCACGCCGCGATCATGGCGCGCGCGCTCGGCATGCCCGCCGTGCTCGGCATCGCAGCGTTGATGCAGGACGTGGCGACGCACGATCTCGTCATTCTCGACGGCGAGCGCGAGGAGATCGTGATCCGCCCCAGCGCAGCGCAATTGCGGCTCGCGAAGCAGCGGTTGCAGAAGCAACTCGTCGAACGCGGCAAGCTGCGCGCGTTGCGCCGCCTCGCCGCGGTCACGCGCGACGGCGCCGCCATTTTGCTGCAGGCCAATCTCGAAATGCCGCGCGAGCTTGAGACGGCGCTCGACGCCGGGGCGCAGGGCATCGGCTTGCTGCGTACCGAATTCATGTTCATGAACCGCGACGATCTGCCGGACGAGGACGAGCAATATGAGACGCTGCGCGGCCTCGTCGCCGGGCTCAAGGGCAAGCCGATCACGATCCGCACGCTCGATGTCGGCGGCGAGAAGCTCGCGGGCGCGCTCGGCCAGGTCGGCGCGGGCAGCGCCAACCCGGCGCTGGGGCTGCGCGCCATCCGGCTCGGGCTCAAGATGCCGAAGCTGCTCGAAACGCAGCTCGCCGCGATCTTGCGCGCGGCGGCGCACGGTCCGGTCAAGATTCTGATCCCGATGATCTCGTCGGTCGGACAGATGCAGCAGGTACGCCAGACCATGCATCAGGTCGCGAAGCGGTTGCAGCGGCGCGGCGCGGCCCTGCCCGAAGCATTGCCGCCGCTCGGCGCGATGATCGAGATTCCAGGCGCGGCGCTTGCCGCCGATGCGCTGGCGCAAGTCAGCGACTTCTTCGCCATCGGTTCCAACGACCTCACGCAATATACGCTCGCCATCGACCGCGGCGACGAACAGGTCGCCGAGCTGTATAATCCGCTGCATCCGGCGGTGCTGCGGCTCATTCAATTCACGGTGGTTGCGGCGCTGCGCGCCCGCATCCCGGTCAGCCTGTGCGGTGAAATGGCGGGCGATCACAATTATACGCCGTTGCTGATCGGGCTCGGCCTGCGCGAGCTGTCGATGTCGCCCGCGCGCCTGCCGCTCGTCAAGCAAGAGATCCGGACGCTCGAACTTGCGCTGGCCAACGGTTTGGCGGAACGCATCATGGCGCAGAGCGACGAAGGGCAGATCGAGCGGCTGCTCAAGGATTTCGCCGCCTATGCGGCGCAGCTGCAGCGTTAGAACGGACAATATTGTATTCTGCGCCGCGGCCTGCTAAGGCTGCGCTGTCCGGCGCCACCGCCTCTCTCCCGTCATGCCCTATATCAACGCTGCGGTCGTCACGCTCAATCCGTTTGGCGCGCTGACCATGCGGCAGGCGGTCGAACGCCTTGCCGCCGTCCCTGCGATCCGCCGCCTGACCATCCTGCTGCCGGACGGCACCGCCGCCGCGACGCCAGCCACCATCATGCAGGCCCTGCGCCGCGCCGGAACCGAGCTCGCCGCGATCACGCTGGGCGGCCCCGGCGCCGACGACCCGGCGCGGCCGATCACGGCGGGGCTGCATTTAACCCGCCAGATCGGGGCGCCCGCCGATATGGCGGTGAACGAGGTTCTGCTTCCCTTGCGCCCGGCCGATCGTGTAGAACAGGCGCTGGCGCGCTATCGCAGTTTGTTGCAGCCGCGCCATCATTGACACCGGCAAAGGAATTTCATCATGGCCCAGGCGGCACAACAGACGCAGTTCAGCGATTACAAAGTCAAGGATATGAGTCTCGCGGCCTGGGGCCGCAAGGAGATCAGCCTCGCCGAAACCGAGATGCCGGGCCTGATGGCGGTGCGCGAGGAATATCAGGGCAAGTTCCCGCTCAAGGGCGCGCGCATCACCGGCTGTTTGCATATGACGATCCAGACGGCAGTGCTGATCGAGACGCTGACGGCGCTCGGCGCCGAAGTGCGCTGGTCGAGCTGCAACATCTTCTCGACACAGGACCATGCCGCAGCGGCGATCGCGGCGGCCGGTATTCCCGTCTTCGCCTGGAAGGGCATGAACGAGGAAGAATATTGGGACTGCATCGAGCAGACCATCCAGGGCCCCAACGGCTGGAAGCCCAATATGCTGCTCGACGACGGCGGCGACCTGACCCGGCTGATGCACGAGAAATATCCGGCGCTGCTCAAGGATGTGCGCGGCGTTTCCGAGGAAACGACCACCGGCGTGCATCGCCTCGCCGTCATGGCGAAGCAGGGCAAGCTGCTGATCCCGGCCTTCAACGTCAATGACAGCGTGACGAAATCGAAGTTCGACAATCTCTATGGCTGCCGCGAAAGCCTGGTTGACGGCATCCGCCGCGCCACCGACGTGATGATGGCGGGCAAGGTTGCCATCGTTTGCGGCTATGGCGATGTCGGCAAGGGTTCCGCCGCCAGCCTGCGCTCCGCCGGGGCGCGCGTCATGGTCACCGAAATCGACCCGATCAACGCGCTGCAGGCGGCGATGGAAGGCTATCCGGTCGTGACGATGGACGACGCGGCGGGTCAGGCCGATATTTTCGTGACCGCGACCGGTAATGCCGACGTCATCACGCTCGACCATATGCGCGCGATGAAAGACCGCGCCATTGTCTGCAATATCGGCCATTTCGATACCGAGATTCAGATCGAGTCGCTGCGCAACATGAAGTGGGACGAGATCAAGCCGCAGGTCGATGAAGTGACCTTCCCCGACGGCAAGCGCATCATCGTGCTGGCGCAGGGTCGGCTCGTCAATCTCGGCTGCGCCATGGGGCATCCGAGCTTCGTGATGAGCGCCTCCTTCACCAATCAGGTGATGGCGCAGATCGAGCTGTGGCAGAACACGGGCAA